>CAYNXE010000102.1:0-8283 GCA_964400995.1 uncultured Odoribacter sp. | reverse complement strand
CACCTTCCGGACCCTGACGGCTTGCGACAGCGTCATCATCGTCATCGATGCCGCCAAAGGCGTGGAAACACAGACCCGCAAACTGATGCAAGTCTGCCGGATGCGCAAAACCCCGGTCATCGTTTTCATCAACAAGCTCGACCGTCCGGCAAACGACCCGTTCGACATCCTGGACGATGTGGAAAAGGAACTGCAAATCAAGGTGAATCCCCTGAGCTGGCCCATCGGCAGCGGTGACACGTTCAAAGGCATCTATAACCTGCACAGGCAGAACCTTTGCCTTTATTCCCCCAGCATCCAGAAGATACAGGAAGGCATCGAAATCACGGATACGGATTCCGAAGAACTGGACCGGCACATCGGTGAACGGGCTGCCGCCAAACTCCGGGAGGACCTGGAACTGGTACGGGAGGTTTATCCGGGACTGAACCGGGAAGAGTACTTGGAAGCCCGCGTGGCACCGGTTTTCTTCGGTTCCGCCTTGAACAACTTCGGTATTCGGGAACTCTTGGACTGTTTCATCGAAATCGCCCCCAATCCGCTTCCCCGGGAAACCGAGGAACGCCTGGTTCAGCCCGATGAAGAAAAGTTCACCGGTTTCGTGTTTAAAATCCACGCCAACATGGACCCGAACCATCGGGACCGGATTGCGTTCGTCAAAATCTGCTCGGGCATTTTCAAACGGAATACGAACTACCTGCACGTGCGCAACGGAAAACTACTGAAGTTTTCCACCCCGACCGCTTTCATGGCTTCCAAGAAATCGGTCATCGACGAAGCATATCCCGGCGACATCATCGGTCTGCACGACACCGGCACCTTTAAAATCGGGGACACGCTGACCGAAGGGGAAAAACTGCACTTCAAAGGGATTCCCAGCTTCTCGCCGGAATTGTTCAAATACATCGAAAACGCCGACCCGATGAAATCCAAGCAATTGGCAAAAGGCATCGACCAATTGATGGACGAAGGTGTCGCCCAGTTATTCGTCAACCAGTTCAACAACCGGAAAGTCATCGGCACAGTAGGCGCCTTGCAGTTTGAAGTCATCGAATACCGGTTGCTGCACGAATACGGGGCAGCCTGCCGCTGGGAACCCGTCAACCTTTACAAAGCCTGCTGGATTGAAGCCCAGGACCAGGCGGAACTGGAGGATTTCAAGAAACACAAGGCACAGTATATGGCAAAGGACAAGGAAGGCAGAGACGTATTCCTCGCCGATTCCCAATACATGCTCCAAATGGCTCAGGAAAATTACAAAAAACTGACGTTCCACTTCACTTCTGAATTTTAAATACCTCGCAAACCATGATTGAAATAGGTAAAACATATACCCAGGAAATCACCGTCACGCACAAGGATACGGCGGCAGTCTATGGCTCCGGCAAACTGGAAGTCTTTGCGACTCCCGCCATGGTCGGCCTCATGGAAAATACGGCCATCCGCTGCCTGGAAGGCTGTCTGGATGCGGACAGCGATACCGTTGGCATCGAAATCAACACCCGGCATGTCAAAGCCACCGGCGTTGGACAAAAAGTGAGCTGCAAAGCCACCGTCACCGAGGTGGATGGACGACGCATCCGCTTTGAACTGGAAGCGTGGGACGAAAAAGGCCCTATCGGCTATGCCGTCCACGACCGCTTCATCATCAATCCCGACAAGTTCATGAGCAAACTTTGACCGCGTCCAGGAGGGTTCAAAACAAATACCTGTCATGCCATGCAGTTTCACCTGACTTCAGAATTCAGTCCCACAGGCGACCAGCCCGAGGCAATCAGCCAACTGGCAAAAGGAATCACTGACGGACGCCAGTCGCAGGTATTGTTGGGGGTCACGGGATCCGGAAAAACGTTCACGGTGGCAAATGTCATCCAGGAAATCAACCGCCCCACCCTGGTGCTCAGTCACAACAAAACCCTTGCCGCCCAACTTTACGGGGAATTCAAAGCCTTCTTTCCGGAAAATGCCGTAGAATATTTCGTATCCTATTACGATTACTACCAGCCGGAAGCCTATCTGCCGACAACGGACACTTACATCGAAAAGGATTTGGCCATCAACGACGAAATTGACAAGTTGCGTCTGCGAACCACCGCTTCCCTGTTGTCCGGAAGACGGGACGTCATCGTGGTATCGTCCGTCTCCTGCCTGTACGGTATGGCAGACCCCAGAGCGTTCGGCTCCAACGTCATCCACCTGAAAAAAGGCATGACAATCAGCCGGAATGTCCTGCTCAGGCGTTTGGTGGATGCCCTTTACGCCAACAACGAAATCGAATTCAAACGGGGATGTTTCCGTGCCAAGGGAGAAACGGTAGACATCTTTCCGGCAATAGAGACATTCGACGGCATGGCATACCGGATCGAGTTCTGGGACGACGTCATCGACCGGATTTCTTCGTTTGACCCGACCTCCGGACAACCCATCGGCAACCAGGACGAACTGGACATTTATCCCGCCAACCTGTTTGTCACGGACAAGGCGACGATTGCCAACGCCCTGTTTGAAATCGGCAAGGACCTCCAGGACCAGGTGGATTTTTTCAAGGATGCCGGCAAATTCTCGGAAGCCAAACGCCTCGAAGAAAGGGTCAAATACGACATGGAGATGATTCGGGAACTGGGCTATTGCCCCGGCATTGAAAACTATTCCCGGTATTTCGACGGACGCCAGGCAGGAGTCCGTCCCTTTTGTCTGCTGGATTATTTCCCAGACGATTTCTTAATGGTCATCGACGAATCCCACGTCACACTCCCCCAAATCCGGGCGATGTACGGCGGAGACCATGCGCGGAAATCCACGCTGGTCGAATACGGATTCCGATTGCCGGCGGCTTTCGACAACAGACCGCTCACGTTCGATGAATTTGAGGAAAAAACAGGACAGACCATCTACATCAGTGCGACACCCGCCGATTACGAACTGGAGAAAAGCGAGGGCGTCATCGTGGAGCAAATCATACGCCCCACCGGCATCCCCGACCCTGTCATAGAAGTCGTGCCCAGCTTAAACCAGATTGACCACCTGGTGACGGAGATACACAAACGAATCGCCTTGCAGGAACGCACCCTCGTGACGACCCTGACCAAGCGAATGGCGGAAGAACTCAGCAAATACCTGGAACGCATCGGCGTCCGGTGCCAGTATATCCATTCGGATGTCGAAACGATTGAACGAATCAAGATACTGGAAAATCTCCGCAAAGGCGTCATCGACGTACTGATTGGCGTGAACCTCCTCCGGGAAGGACTGGATTTGCCGGAGGTTTCCCTCGTCGCCATACTGGATGCCGACAAGGAAGGTTTCCTGCGTTCCACCCGCTCGCTGACCCAAACCGCAGGACGAGCTGCCCGGAACGTGGACGGAAAAGTCATCATGTACGCCGATCAGATTACCCGCTCCATGCAGGAAACCATCGATGAAACGAATTATCGCCGGGAAAAACAGTTGAAATACAACGAGGCGCACCACATCATCCCCCGCCAAATCGTGAAATCCACCAACGCCGCCTTGACCCAAGACACGGCAAAGGCTTACGTAGAGGAAGAACATACAAATCTGGCAGCCGACCCCGTAGTCGCATACATGAGCAAACCGGAAATCGAAAAGATGCTCCAGAAAACCAAAGCCGCCATGCAAAAAGCCGCCAAAGAAATGGATTTCCTGGAAGCCGCCCGGTTGCGGGACGAAATGTTCATGCTGGAGGAAAAACTGAAAAAAGGCTGACCGCCTACTTTTTCCTTAAAAGGTCATTCGCCAGTTTCTCAAAGAAACCACGATAAGAGGTCACTTTCACCTTGCCGCTGACCTGCTCTTTCCGTTGTATCTGCAACGCCCTATCGGCAAGCCATTGCGCCATTTTGTAGCGCACGCCCTCATCCGAACAGTACTCGTCAATTTTCATTCCCCAACGGTAAAGTTCCGCATCCGTCAAATGTTCTTCGTGCCATTTCTCCTCCGCCAACGTGATAAAAGTTTTCCAGTCACCCGTCTGTTCCGCCGCCTGCATACGCGCGTTCCGGACGATTTGCCTCCACCCCTCCACTTTCTCTTTTCGCAGGCGTTTGGCATATTCCTTGAAACCGGCTTCATCAAAATGTCCGTCACGGACAAAATGCCCGGCTCCTGCCAGCCACAAGTCCGTCACTTTCCGATTGACCTCTTCCTCTCCGTAAAGTCCGGCAAATTCCATTCTTTGTTTCAGCAAATAGTCGAAAAAAGACGGCTCAGCATCCCGGACATACCGGTCAAACAATGCCCAATACCGCTTCTCCTTCAAACAATCCGGCGCAAACGAAGCCAAATACGCCATGGCTACCTGTGAGGCCTCCTCACTCCTACCCGCCCGTTCCAGCACAACCAGATACTCTGCCACGAACTCCTCTTCCCGGTTGCCTTTCCGGTACTCTTCCGCCATACCGGAAACGCCCCGTCCTGCCAGCACCATTTGCGCCTGCTTCAACAAATCCCCGGCATCGGCGACATTCAACACCCGATGCAATTCCTTGCCGGAAGCATCCGAAAACTGCAAAAAAGCCTGCTCGCCTTCGCAACTAACGTTCACAAAATGTGCGGAAAACAAGGCCGTAATCTCCGGGTCGGAAAAAACAGTACGCTGCAATTCCCGATGCTGTTTACCGGCAACGTAATGGTCGGTAAACACCAGTTTGCCCGCCAATCGGGCTTTCATCCCGGCATCCCCGGCATCCAACGTTTCAAAAGAAATCCCCCGGGCTTTTTCCAATGCCGCATTGCCATAGCCCGTCAATTGCTCCGCATCGGCATATCCTTCCGCCCGGTACAATAATTTTCCCTGAGGATTCAGAAACAGATAAGTCGGCAACTGCCGGACAGGATAACGCCGCAACCATTCCTCCGCCTGACTTTTATTCAAACAAAGATTGATGAAATGCTGATTAAAGAAATCGGCAACCTTGTCCAGATTCAGCACATTCTTTTCCACCAGCAAGGAATGCCGGCTATGCGAATCACGGACATACACAAACAAATTCTTGTCTTCCTCCGCCGCCAAGGACAAGGCCTGCTCCAGCCCCAGCTCCGAAAAACCGACGGAACGGCTGTTGCTTTTCTTTATCAGTGCCATCTGTTGCGCTTTCCGCAAGGCATCGCGCAAGACCTCCGCATCCCGCTCGACCTCGTCAGGAGAAACCGTCCCCACCAAATCACCGTAAGGCATAAAAAAAGCAAACACCGGCAAGGCATGCATCAACAAACGGACCTCAAACTCTTTCCCGGATGAAGTAGACAGATCCATCCGTATAGCGACCACATTCCGAAGCAGATGATTCGATACCTCCCGGTGTTTTTCCAGAACCTTGTCTATTTTTTCCCCTACCGGACCGACTTCGACCAATACCAGTTTATTTTCCCGGGCAGCGACCAGACTGGCCTGTTCCCAGGTCAAAGGTTGAAAGAAAGAGAAAGATTGCTGTGCCTCCAAAGCCACCGCCCAGAAAATCCCCGTCAAAAACAAAACAATACCTTTCCTCATCTTTTTCACCTAACGTATTTGTACAAAAAAACTACCGCTTCAAATCAAAGCCCAACAACATGCCGTCATACTGTTCCGCCACCTTGTTGACCGCCGACAGAGTCGAACTTTTTGAATAGCTGGAGAGCACTGTCACCAGTTTCAGCAAATGGTCCGCATTGTAAAGCAAAGTGATGCCGTCGCTGCTCCGGTTCAACTGCACATCCGCCTTGAACAGACGGAAGTAACTCAAAACCAGCATTTGTTGCGAGGCATCATACGTATAAGTACCGTTCAATTTTTTCTTGCCGATTTGGCAAGTGAACGTCGAATCCTTGCAAAATGTGTACGAAAAATTACCGGCTTTGATACCCACTTTCTGATAAGCGGCTTCCAGTCTCTGCGCCACTCCGTCCGCCAAAGCGACACCCCCCGCCTGCTGAAGCAGGTCATCGCTCTTGAACTGGCAGGCGGCACTCTTGTATTGCCAGGTGCCCTGCAAATCTTCCCACTTAAAGGCCGTCACTTTCTTGACCGCCTGCAACACCTGCTGCGCCTTCTCCGACTTCAGAATATCTTTCAACGACTGAGCCCGTACACTCCCGGAATAAACAAGCGACAGACTCGAAAACACACACGATAAAATCAGTATCTTTTTCATATTTAGATGCTTAAAAGTTCATGCAAAGATAATCATATAAATGAAAGTAAAGACAATCCTACGCCATTTTAATGTCCTCCATGACCGATGATGGATTCTTCTCCTGTCTTTTCAATAAAAATTCCTAATTTTGCCCTGAACTTCGTATCTGATTACTTTTTAACCGAAACAAACAAGACGAGTAATATCCAGATATCACAATGGAAAAGCATTCACGCCCGGATAATGCCAGCCCCGAGGATTGGTTGGAGCGTTTGAACAATGGAGAAGAGCAAGCCTTTGAATTTGTGTTTCACAAATACTATGCCTCCATGTGCTTTTTCGCCAACAAGTTCCTGCAAGACGCGGATACGGCAAAAGATATCGTACAGGAGGCATTTATCGTCCTTTTCAAAGAAAAAAAGTACCATTTCCCCAACTGGATTGCCCTGAAATCTTTCCTGTATAGTTGCGTACATCGGAAAACCTTGAATTATCTGGAAAAAATGAATAACCGGGCAAACCTCCGGAAACAAATCGAACAACCAGATTTCCAGGAGAACGAATATTTTCTGAAGCAAGTGGAAGCGGAAATATTCGAGGAGATATTCAACGCCATTGAAGAATTACCGACAGAATGCCGGCGGATTTTTAAAATGAGCTACATCGACCACCTGAATATTCAGAAAATTTCAGAACAGCTGAACATCGCTGAATCGACCATCAAAACGCAACGCCAACGCGCCAAGAAGTACCTGCGGGAACGCCTGCAAGACCTTTTTCCGCTGGCAGTACTGCTGTTCTTCTAATCGCTTTCGACTTTTCGCAAAAAAATACGCTCCTTTTGTCATCCTTTTCCTCAAATTACCGGTTTCTATAATACAATTAAAAAGAACCGGTTCATGGAACACAAACCCACTTTCCAGAGAATAGCCCGTCTGATACTGCTTAGCCTGTACGGCAAAGCGGAAGATATGCAGATCCAAGAATTACAGGAGTGGCTGCAAAAAGACAAGGACAACCAGCATTTCTATGAAAATATCCTGTCCCATTCCTATCTGGAAAAAGGATTGCAAGAATACATGCAATACGATTCCCGTGACGCCTGGGAGCAGATGAAATTAAAAATGCACCCCCAAAGGAAGCCGCTCATCAAACGCCTGCTCCCCTACGCGGCGGCAATTGCCATACTGATAACCGCCATCATGCTGGTTCATCCCGGGAATCCGGTCGAATCCTCCGCCCTGGAAATCGCAACAGCCCCGATCATCCGCCCCGGTTCCTCCAAAGCGCAACTGGTCTTGTCGGACGGCCAGCAAATCGAATTGGAAAACGAAAATAACCGTTTATGCCGGCAGATAGAGGGCGAGCACTTCCTGAACGATGGAAAATCGCTGGATTACCGACAACAAGCATCCGCTCCGGACAGCGCAAGACTCCATACGTTGCGAATCCCCAGAGGCGGAGAATACCGGATTGTCCTGTCGGACGGAACACGGATATGGATGAATGCCGAATCGGAATTGGTATATCCGGCTCGTTTCACGGGCAAGCAACGAAGAGTAACATTGAAGGGAGAAGCCTACTTTGAAGTAGCCCGCAACACCGACAACCCGTTTTATGTCACTATCGGGGACATGGAAGTAAAAGTATTGGGCACCTCTTTCAATGTTTCCGCCTATCCCGGCGAAAAACGACACACAACCCTCGTGGAAGGGAATGTTGCCGTCACCTGGCAACAACAGGAAGTAAGCGTTCAGCCAGGTCAGCAAGCCATTGAAGATGAAAAGGGACTGCAAGTGAAGAAAGTGAACGTAATGAACTATATCGGCTGGAAAGAGCGACGATTTGTATACAAAGAACAGAACCTGAGCGAAGTGCTGAAAGAACTGGAACGCTGGTACGACGTACAGTTCCTCATGGCGGACAAAGCCATCGGTCATTTGCACCTGACCGCCAATCTACCCAAATATGAAAACATCGACAAGGTATTGGAAATCATCAGCTATGCCGCGTGCGTGAAATTTGAAATCAAGGATAGAACGGTGCTCATTCGTCAGGATTGACACCCCCTTTCACGAAAGGGCGCATTATAAATAACCAAATCTATTACAAACCTATGAAAAAAAATCAGGAATTTGATGTCGGAAAA
>CAYNXE010000101.1:0-8311 GCA_964400995.1 uncultured Odoribacter sp. | reverse complement strand
GTTGACGGAGAAGAACTCCGGAAGGTGGGTTCATTGAATCTTTTGCAGGCCATTTCCTCCTTTGACCCCGGCGTACGTACGCTAGAAAACAACGAATGGGGTAGCGACCCCAACCGGATGCCGGAAATCACAGTGCGTGGTGAAAAAGGTTTCGACCTGCGCGACCAGGCCGACGATTCACGAACAAATCCAAACGCACCGTTATACATCATGGACGGCATCGAGGTCTCCGCGGCAACGGTCTATGATATGGACATGAACCGGGTCGCTTCGTTTTCCATACTGAAAGACGCTTCCGCCACTTCACTCTACGGTTCGCGCGGAGCAAACGGTGTAATCCTGATTACAACGGTACGTCCCCAGGCCGGAGAAATCAAAGTCTCTTTGAGCGGAAACTTCAACATCTCCGTACCCGACTTACGGTCGTACAATCTGATGAATGCCAGAGAGAAACTGGAATTCGAGCGTTTGGCAGGATTATACACTCATCCCAACAACAATCGGGAAGAGCAAACCGTATTGGATATGAAATACAATGACGTATTAGCGGAAATCGAACGAGGCGTAAACTCCTATTGGTTGTCCCAGCCGTTACAGACATCCGTCAATCAACGTTATAGTGCATATATAGAAGGAGGTGACGAACATTTCCGTTACGGAATCAACTTAAAATACGACAAAGACAAAGGAGTTATGAAAGAATCCGGACGTGACCGGTGTGGCATCAATGTGTATTTCAGTTATGACATTGCCAACAAATTGATTGTACGCAATGACATCAGCGTAGAAGACGTCAAAGGATATAACTCTCCTTATGGTTCCTTTTCACAATATGCTGCAATGAATCCGTATGAGAGAATAAAAGACGAAGAAGGGAAGCTGATTCGTGAATACAATCGGAATGACCGTATCACACGTAACCCGATGATCAACTCTTTGTTACCAAACACTTCTTACGACAAATACACACAAGTGCGGGATAATCTTCAGGCAACTTGGTGGGCGACCCAACATTTACGTCTAAACGGGAATGTAGGTATCACCAAACAACTAAACCGGGATGAAGCTTTTACCTCCGCACAGTCTACAATCTTTGACGGAATCACCAATGTAGCCGAAAAAGGGTCTTACGTAATTGCAAACGGTACAGACATCGATGTCGAAGGGAAATTGACCATAGACTATTCCAATCTGTTTTTTAAATACCTAACCTTTAATTTGGGTTTTGGTGCAGAATTTACGACTACAAATTCACAAGAAGACGGTTATACAGCCACTGGTTTTGTTAATGACAAACTGACTTACCCGTCCTATGCTCAACAATTCCAAAAAAACGGAAAACCCAGCGGTTATTTTGACAAAGGTCGCACCATCGGCTTTTTAGGCAACATCAACCTGGGATGGGACAATCGCTATATCGTTGACTTTTCATTACGTACAGACGGCTCCAGCCGATTTGGACGCGACAATCAATTTGCTCCTTTCTGGTCCGTCGGTTTGGCATGGAATGTAAACAGAGAAAACTTTTGGAATGGAATGGGTTCCATGAAAATCCGGGCTTCCGTAGGTAGTGTCGGCTCTTCCAATTTCTCTGCCGACCAAGCACTAACTCGCTTTATCTATAATTCGGACGGTGAGTACAATGGCATTTACGGCGCCATCTTGTCACAATACGGGAATACAGCCCTGAGATGGCAGAATACGTTGAAATACAATGTGGGATTGGATATGACCGTATGGAAAAATATCATTACCTTGAATCTTGATGCCTATTTGGAACGTACAGAGAATTTGTTAATGAACGTAGACGTGGCTCCTTCAACAGGTTTCACCTCTTATCGGGAAAATATGGGTTCTTTGGACAACAAAGGTATTGAGGCGCGTTTGCGTTTCAACTTATTGCGAGGAGACAGGGATGGCTGGAATTGGAATGTGACATTAAGTGCCGCCCACGAACAAGACAAAATTCGAAAATTGTCCAATGCCATGAAAGCCATGAACGAACAGGCTCTGGACATAGAAAACAACTCAGGAACCGAAATCTTCAAAATGTATGAAGTAGGACGTTCCCAAAATGCCCTGATGTTGGTAAAATCTTTGGGTATTGACCCTGCTACCGGTAATGAGTTGTATATGAAACGAGACGGAAGCACAACTTTCGATTACGACCCGAACGATCGAATAGAAATTGGAAATACCACGCCGAAAATTCAAGGTTACGTGAACACGAACCTAAGTTGGAATCACATAGAATTGTATATGGCTTTCGCTTATGAATACGGAGCGAAGATATACAACTCAACGTTAGCCACCAAAGTAGAGGGAGCAAGTCCGTATCAAAATGCCGACAAACGCGTATTATACGACCGTTGGAAGAATCCGGGAGATATCGCTATGTTCCGTAGGATTGACGACCAAAGCACGGTTTATCAATCCAGCCGTTTGGTACAGAAAAACGATTTTTTCCGCATGTCCAGTCTGTCATTGGCATACGACATCCCTCGAGAAAAACTGAACAAGACATTCATCGAACGTTGCAAATTCACTTTCTCGATGACGGACCTATTCCGGATTTCCACCATTAAACAAGAGCGCGGAACTTCTTATCCGTTTGCACGGACGTTCTCACTTGGCGCAAATCTAACTTTCTAAAAAAGAGCATATGAAAACAAGATTATATCTATCCATTGTCCTGCTTTTTGCCCTATCGTCTTGCTCCAACTGGTTGGACGTACAATTGGACAATAAAGTTGACGACAACAAATTGTTCGGCACAGCCGACGGTTTCAAGGAAGCGTTGGCCGGAGTATACAATAAAATGTCCAAACAAAACCTGTATGGGAAATACCTTTCCATGGAATATTTGGATGTTTTGGCAAAATACTACAATGCCACCAACAACACTTACCAATATTGGAATGCGTACAACTACGAATATTCATCCACCAAAAGCACCATTTCCAACATCTGGAACAACTTGTATGCCAATATCGCCCAATTAAATTGCATTTTGATGTGGGAAAAACGCAATGGCGATGTAATGGATGAAAACACCCGAAATCAGATACGCGGAGAAGCCTTGGCACTCCGGGCATTTTTACACTTTGATTTGTATCGGCTGTTTTCTCCCGATGTGAAACGCTCCCCGAAAGCAGACGGGATTCCCTACAATAAAGTATATGGCATTTCATTGCCACCGATGTATTCTGCCGAAGAGGTACTTCAATTGGTCATCAACGACCTGAAAGAAGCAGAAGAATGCCTGGCAAACGACCCCATCAACAATGTGATTCCCTATGTTATAGCCTCCACATGGGACGGCGTAGCAGAGGGAAGCAACGAATCAAAAGGCGTTTCGGCATACAGGGATGAGGCAGACCAGTATGTAGCACGAGTGAATCTGTATGCGGTAAAAGCCCTGTTGGCACGAGCTTATCAAGCCCGTGGCGAATATTCGACAGCCATGGAAAAAGCCAAAGAAGTCATTTACAGTGGAAAATTCAGACTTCTTGAATTCAGCAGTATCGACCAGGATGAAAAAAATGTTGACTTGTTGTTTTCAGACGAACACATCTTTTCTCTGCGTAACACTCAACTTTACAATTATAGTGCTACTTTACATCGCGACAATGTTTCCGGAAGTGCGACCATATTAACCCCTCTTCCGATGCGTGATCTGGCATCCATATACGAAAGCAACAACGATGATGCCCGTTATGCCAGGTGGTTCAATTTGGGAAAGCTGATTAAATTCCTGCCGGATACGACTTCCTCCTTCCCACAAAAAATGCCGATGATTAAATTGTCGGAAATGTACTTGCTAGTGGCAGAATGCAGCGTAACAAGCGAACCGGACACAGCAATGTATTACATTAACCTATTGAGAGACCACCGCATTCGTAACAATGCCCACTGGCACACTATCGGGAAAGACTTTATTTTCGAAGAAATGCGACGCGAATATGTAGGAGAAGGACAATTGTGGTATGCTTACAAACGTAACAACAAAGCGATTCCAGGAGATTCCGGTGAAACAGAACCCAGCGATGACATTTTCGTATTCCCGTTACCGGATGCCGAAATCGAAGACGGGCACAGAACAGAACGTTAACTTTTAAATGAAAAGAACAATGAAAAATAAATTGATTTATATATTGTTGTCCGGTTATCTGGCACTCTCGCTAATGGCTTGCGACCAGGAAATCGATTACCCGTATGAAGGGAAAGACCGCATCTATTTTCAATGCTTCACGTTTAACTCTTACACGCAAATTCGCACTTATACGGATTCCTTGACTTTTTCATTCGGTCTCTTGCCCGACTCCATTCATATCGATACGGCAAAAATTGTAGTGGAATATACAGGACATTCATCGGAAGTGGAACGAATTTATCATATCAATGTCATCCAAGATTCGACTACTGCAATAGAAGGTGTGCACTACCAAATCATTGACAAAGAGCAAAAATTCCGTCCCAGCTCACTGAATGACACATTACGAATTGTTGTCTATCGTGACCATATGAATTCCAGATTCAAAGAAAAGGAACGCTATCGGCTGGAATTGGAACTGGAACCCAGCAAAGATTTCGATTTGGGCATCCGACAAGGCATCCGAAAAACCCTTTGGTTGAACAATTATATGTCCGAACCGAGTTGGTGGAAAGACAATTTCTTCGGAAACTTAGACTTCTTTCATCCGGAAAAGTGGAAAATCCTGATTGGTTGGGATCAAACATTTGCCAATCAAAATAGCTGTGCTTACAATTACAACAATCGGGGACGTGATTTCATAAGCGTGCTAAGAAGTTATATCAACAATGACGCCAACGCCGTTTACGATGAGGACGGATACCGTGTTTATTTTGACCGGGTGGATATCCCTGAAGATGAAGAATAACATTTGAAATAAAACGATATGAAAAAAAATATATTATACAGCCTATTTATCACGTTATTACTGCCGGCCTGTTATGATGATTTAGGCAATTATAGCTACCATGAAATCAATGAATTGGAGGTTGACAGCATTCGCCCGCTCTATAATGTGGACATTGATGACAGTCTTTGTATTTATCCCATACTACAGGGGACCTTATACAGCGATACCAACCGTTTTTCCTATCAATGGGAAATCGGTACGCAAACCGTAGGCACGGCACATAATCTTGAACTATTAGTCAATCTAACCGCCGGCTACAAATTTGCCAGATATGTCGTAACCGACAAAGAGACCGGAGTAAAGAAATACCATACGTTCAATGTGGAAGTCAAAAGTTCTACAGCTGCCGACTTGCTTATGGTGCTAAGCAAATACCAGGGACGCGCCGAGCTTTCCTATCTTCGTCTGGACAAAGAAGCCAATTGGGCGGTAAATTATTACAAAAATCGATTCAACGAAGAACTGGGAACAGAACCAAAACAATTGGCGATTTGTTATACAGAACGTATGTCAAACAACTATCCTTTTGTTAATTACTACGGAAGAATCATGGCGTTGTCCGACAACCAAATCCGTCTAATGGACAAAACCACCCTGGAACCGGATTCAATCACCCCCTATTTGCTCGGAGAACACTATGCTCAATTCATGACTCCCTATCCCGTACCGGACGTAAGCACTTACAAACCGGCATGGATAGATGAAGTTATTGGCTCCACCCGTATGCAAACCGCCTACAATAGTTTATACAATTCAAATACTTTTATGCAAATCGGAGGCGGACGGTTATATATTATGAATCACTACACATTAGGGTCATCAAACGCATATGTCAACAATCAGAGTCCTTATTCGGAAGGGTACATTTCACCATTCGGATACTGGGACGATATGAGCAATGTGGAATCGTATGGAACGAATATGTATTTAGGATGTAATATCGGCCATTTCATCATGTTCGACAGAAACAACCATCGCTTTTTTTATGGAAACAATTATGGAAGCAGATATTCCATCTTGGAACAAGATGTACCCGCATTCCCGCAATATGATAATCTGTTATGGGGAGCGGCAACAGTCATCGACAACAATACCAGCGTTGCCGTTTTGAATAGCGGGGATAATTGCCGGATGATTGTGTTGCAAAACGGCAAAGGTGGCACCCAAGGTACTACGGATACAAAAAAATTGGTCAAAGAAATTGACTGCAACGGAGTTGTAAGTGCGCAAAGCAAATTCTATATGATGAAATACAACACCTATCTCTTTTTCACCAATGGCGATAAATTGTTCCGCTACAATCTGCTAAACGGAATCAATAGCAACATCGGACCCGCCAATACACCGATATTAACCTTATCGGAATTGGGATATGGACCGGAAGCCAAAATCACTTCGTTGTTCGTATCACGCTCCGAACAGACCTTGTTACTGGGTGTTTCCAGATATGGGAATGATGCAGAAGCTACGGGCGAGGAAGCGAAAGGGGACGTGCTGTGGTTTGATTTGAATGCTTCTACGTTGGAAGTGAAATACAATGAAAAACGTTCCGCCAAAGGAATCGCAGGAATTCCTGTCGATGTGAAAATCAAATTCCAAACTCTCTGGAGAGACGGCAAAAATTATCAGGATGTATTAGTTGACCAATATTAATGAATCATTATGAAAAAAGTACATACATTATTATCCCTAATAGCCTTGTTCTTTTTCTTTTCTTGTGCAGAAGACAATACTCTTTATGAGCCACAAGAAAAAGAGAATATCAACATCGACAATATCAATAACGAGGACAAGGACGAAGAAGAAGAACTACCTGAAGGACAGTTGCTTCCCGGCATGCATATCGTAAAATTAAATGTAGAGCAACCAGACGGAGAAGTCGTTGAACGACGTTTCAAATACTATATGCCTATTGCGGCATACGGAAATCCATCGTTAATCTTCGACTTTCACGGCAGTTACGAATTCAACAAAAACGGAGCGACTCCCGACCCGATGAAAGATTTCACTATTTCCAATCCCTTGGTGCAATTGGCCATTCAAGAAAACTGCATTGTCTGCGTTCCGGTAGGATTAATTCCTGAAACGACTCGCGACACGGCATATATCAATTGGCAGGAATCTGAAAAACATTTGCCTTTCGTGGATGCTATGATTGAATACTTCAGGAGCTGCACCCCTAGAATCGATGACAACCGGATATTTTCCACTGGTCAGTCCAGCGGTGCCATTTTCTCGTGGGTACTGGCATTTGAACGTTCAGACGTATTTGCCTCCATTGCTCCGAGAGCTGGACAAATGAATACGGACAATCAAACTAATTTTCCCACGCGTTGCGTACCTGTACGCGTATTTGCCGGTGAAGCAGACCAAACCGTCGTACATTCCGCTGTAGTATCCAATACTACGGCATGGGCGGAAAGAATCGGAGGCTATTTTGCAACAAGTGTTGCCATAGACACTTTTTCCATCACCGACTACACCAAAGTAACCACCCGAAAATGGAACGGAGCCAAAGGTGATATCGAGATTTATTCATTGGAAGGCATCGGACACGGAGTTTCCTTGGCCTATTGCTGTCCTTATATGTGGGAATTCTGGAATTCACATACGTTAGACCAAACCTCTTCGTCCATATTCATAAGCACAAGCATTAAAGAGATTGAGGCTCAATGCAATGAACAGATTGAATTTTCAATCAATTACACAGAGGGAGCAACTCTAACCGTTGACGCAATTCCCAATGGTTGGAATTTCCAATTGGACGGGAAGAAAATAAGTATGACCGGACCTTCAGATTTTTATGGGAATATTGACCGAGAAGGAGAGATCATTTTTACTATCTCTCTAAACAATGACGAATATTCTGTCAGTATACCTTATATGCTAAAAGCCCCTAAAGAGTATTTTGAAGTCGGAGATTTATACTATAATGAAAACTTTGAACTAGTCGGTATCGTATGTTGGGTAAATAATGCAAACATACGGGAAGCCAAAATCATTTCCCTAAAGGGCCCGGGAAGCTATGAAAATACTTGGTATTGCGGTGATGGGAGCGGCTTGGGATTAGATTTTGACACCCCGGACCGCAAAAATGGAGATCTAAACACAGCTGCAATGATTGCATATAATAACACCTTAGAGAAACCTTTTACCGCATCTGATGCAGCTTTCGTATGGGCTTCCAGTTTAGGAGAGGGGTGGTACTTGCCGGCGATTGAAGAATTATCCGCCATCACACAGCTTGACAAATTAAATGCAGCTTTAAAAGAAAACGGTGGGAGTGATTTGAACAAAACACTTTATTCCTCTACGACAAAGGTAGAAGAAGGTGCAAGCAAAAAAATAGTATATAACTATAATTTTAC
>CAYNXE010000100.1:0-8328 GCA_964400995.1 uncultured Odoribacter sp. | reverse complement strand
AACCAGGAAATCATCCGTACAGCCAAAGCCAAAGCAGAAGCCTGGCTGAACGAGGCTTATGACAAAGATACGCGCGCAGAAGTAAAACGCATGCTGGAAGCCGCCGACCCCACCGAATTAATCGACTCGTTCTACAACGACCTGGAATTTGGTACGGGCGGACTGAGGGGCATCATGGGAGCCGGTAGCAACCGTATGAACATTTACACCGTCGGCGCCGCCACACAAGGATTTGCCAACTACATCAACCAGGCATTCCCCGGAGAAGAGAAGGCCGTGTGCATCGGTCACGACTGCCGGCACCATTCCCGGGAATACGCGGAAACGACTGCCGCCATTTTCTCCGCCAACGGCATTACCGCCTACCTCTTTGAATCCCTGCGTCCGACTCCGGAAATGTCTTTCGCCATCCGGGAATTAGGCTGCAAAGGCGGGGTCATCATCACGGCTTCGCACAATCCCAAGGAATACAACGGCTACAAGGCCTATTGGAACGACGGTTCCCAACTGGTGCCGCCACACGACAAGAACGTCATTGCCGAAGTGAAGAAAGTAAAGGTTACCGACATCAAATTCACCGCCGTTCCGGAAAAGATTAAAATATTAGGGGAAGATTTCGACAAAAAATTCCTGGACACGGTCAAAAGCGTTAGCCTTTCTCCGGATGCCATCAAACGTCAGCACGACCTGAAAATCGTATTCACACCCCTGCACGGAACAACCTATAAGTTGGTGCCCGATTCCCTGCGGAACTGGGGATTCACCAACATCACCACCATACCGGAACAAATGGTCACCGACGGTGATTTCCCCACTGTCGCCTCCGCCAACCCGGAAGAACCGGCAGCATTCAAAATGGCGCTGGACAAAGCCCGGGAAACGGATGCCGACCTCGCCATGGCTTGCGACCCGGACGGCGACCGCATCGGCATCGCTGTCAAGGACGACAAAGGCGAATGGATTCTGCTGAACGGCAACCAGACCAACATCATTTTCACCTGGTACATTCTTCTCCGCCGCCAACAGCTGGGCAAGGTCAAAGGAAAGGAATACACGATAAAAACCATTGTATCCACGGAACTAATCAAAGACATCGCGGAAAAAAACAACGTAGCCTGCTATGACGTTTACACCGGATTCAAATGGATTGCCGATATGATTCGGAAAAAAGGCGCCGAAGGATACATCGGAGCCGGAGAAGAATCCTTCGGTTTTATGCCCGGCTCATACACCCGGGACAAAGACGCCGTATCTTCAGCCTCTTTAATGGCTGAAATAGCCGCCTGGGCAAAAGACCAGGGCAAGACCCTGTTCGGCATCCTCAAGGAAATCTATGCCGAATACGGCTTCTCCCAGGAAAAGATGATTTACATCGTCCGGAAAGGGTTGAGCGGAGCACAGGAAATCAAGGAGATGATGAACAACCTGCGCAACCACACTCCTGCCACCCTCAACAACAGCGCCATCGTCGTGAAAAAAGACTACTCCGTCCTGAAAGAAATGAACCTGAAAACCGGACAAACCCGGGATATGGATTTTCCGACCACCAGCGATGTCCTCCAGTTCTTCCTCGAAGACGGCTGCAAAATCTCGGTTCGTCCTTCCGGCACGGAACCCAAAATCAAATTCTATTTTGAAGCCCGTGCCACGATGAAAGGCATAGCGGATTTCGACCGGGCGCAAGCCGAAGCGATGAGCAAAATCGAAGCGCTGGCAGCAGACCTGAACATCAAATGATGTTTTGAAACCCCATAGAAACGGACAAGCCGGAAATTGTTTTCCGGCTTGTTTTTTTGATTCACGACTCAAAGAAATCTTCCCTGAAATTAATGAAATAAACCCTTTCCCTTGCCCGGGTAATGGCGGTGTACAGCCAACGCCAATACTCGTCATTCTGCATATCGTCAGGCAAATACCCCTGGTCTATGAACACGGCATCCCATTGTCCGCCCTGCGCCTTGTGACAGGTGACGGCATAAGCAAACTTGATTTGCAAGGCATTGTAATACTCATTGTCCCGGATTTTCTCATAGCGTTTCCGCTTGGAAGCAATATCGGCATAATCCGCCTCTATCGCCCGGTAAAACGCCTTGCTTTGCTCATACGTCATGGCAGGATAGTCGGACGTCAACGTGTCCAGCATCACCCACGCCGTCACCTCCTCGTCATAACCGTCAATGTTCAGCGTCGCTTTCAGAAAATGACACCCGTACAAATCCAACCGCTTTCCGGTTCTGCTCACCGTCGCCATATCCCCGTTGGCGATAAAATCAACCTTGTCATAATTCGCCCCCCAGAAATAATTATTCTTGACCACCATGATTCGGTCTCCGCTACAAAAATCCTCCTCCCGATACAAAATGGTCCGGCGAATCCCCTCGTTAAAACGATTCGCCCGCTTGTTGGAACGGCAAACGACAATCGTCTCCTCCTCGCCGTATTTCCCGTAGCACGTATCAATTTCCTCCAGCAAATCGCCACCGGAAATCCGGAACACGTCCGGAAAGCTCTTTACCTTCAACTGCAAATGCCCCGCATCATTCCCGATCAGTCCCCGGATACGGGTCGCATTGAACAAGATTCCCGACTGCTCCGCCTGACGCATAATATCCGTCAAATGCACTTCCGTCACCTTGAAGCGATAAGCCGCTTCAAGTTCGTTCTTGTCCAACGCCGGACTGATGTCCAGACCGACAGGCGGCAACTGGGCGACATCGCCAATCAACACAAGGCGGTTGTTTCGCTCGTTATAAATGTATTGCACCAAATCGTCCAGCAGGCATCCGCTCCCGAAATTCCCCTCGTTCTCCATATTGGAAATCATAGAAGCCTCGTCCACGAAAAACAACGTATCGGCACTCGCATTGAACCCCAGGTTAAAAATGCCCTCTCCGTCCGTAGCCGATTTCTGACGATAAATTTTTTTGTGAATGGTGAAAGCCGGATTGCCGGCATAAGCGGAAAACACTTTCGCCGCCCGCCCCGTCGGCGCCAACAGCACGACCTTGTATTTCAACGACAGCAAGGTATTCACAATCGCCGCCACCAAAGAGGTCTTGCCCGTCCCTGCATATCCGCGCAAAAGAAAAATCTCCTCCGCATTCCGCTCGAAAAAGAACCGGCAAAAAAGTTCCACCGCCTGCTTCTGAGTGGGAGAAAATTCAAAACCGAATTTCTTCAATACAATATCTTCAAAATGTTTTTGAATCATCATGAAATTTAACGGCGCATATATCTTTAAATCTAAATCTTTTCTTAAATTTGCAAGCAGTATGAAATTTTGCGTCATACCGTCCGAATAGCTCGGGCGAAGTTAAAGAATGAAATATTAATATCATACAAAATAACGCTAAACATGAAAAAACTCATCATTCAGATTGTTCTTGCGGGACTTATCATATTCCTCGGTTATAGATGCTACCAGAGCATCATGATCCCCCAAAGATTTACTGAAATCAAAAAACAAAGATACGAACGGATAACCCAACGTCTGAAAGACATCCGTACCGCTCAGGAAGCGTACAAGGGGGTTTACGGGAAATATACCGGAAGTTTCGACACGCTGATTTATTTCGTCAAATTCGACTCCATCAAAATGGTTCGCTCTATCGGCGCCCTGACCGACGACCAACTGGCACAAGGCATGACGGAAGAAAAAGCCATCAAGGAAGGCATCATCATCCGTGACACCATCAGAGTCGGAGCATTGGAAAATATATTCACCAAAGACTTCCCCGCAGATGAATTGCGTTACGTACCGTTCACGCAAAGAAGACATCAGTTCAAAATGGGAGCCGGTAGCGTCACCACGGATTCGGGACTGGAAATGCCGGTATTTGAAGCCCGTATTTCCAACATGGAAATCTTTGAAGACCTGCGCGACCAATACGAGGAACAGATATTGGAAGAAAACGGCGAAAGAATTCGGTTGAAAAAATATCCGGGACTGAAAGTCGGCGACCTGAACGAAGCAAATAATAACGTAGGTAACTGGGAATAATACAGATACATGCAAAACGTATATTATATTGACAACAATTTCATAAAAGAAAATTCTTCACAATATACATTGTCCATCCGTTATGCAACGGATGGACTTTCGTTTTGCGTGCACGATGCCAACAACAGACTGCTGGTATTCTTTTTCCAACCTTTCAACTTAGAAGGGCAGGATGCTGTCATCGCCAAAGTGAAAAAAATCATCGTGGAAGACAGCCTGCTCAATTTGAAATACAAAAAGGTATTCATATTGCCCTGCAACAAGGAAAAAATGCTGTTGCCCGCACATGCCTTTGACAAAAACACGCTGCCGGACCTGTATCGCCTGTGCCTACCGCCACACAAAAACGACACGTTGCTTTACCGGAAAATCAAAATCATGGAAAGCTACCTGGTAGAAGCCCTGCCCCGCAATTTCGTGAATTTTCTGAGCGGCCGCTACCCGTCGCTTTGCATTGTCAACAGCGCATACCCGTTCATCATACAGTCGCTATCCAACATCTTGTTCAATACGAACCATTTGTTCGTTGACATTTACGACCAATATTTCGACCTGTTGCTTACCCGCAACAACGACGTGCTATTGTTCAACTCCTTCAGCTACGGCTCCATCAACGACATCGTTTATTATACCCTGAATTGCCTGCAACAATGCAGCATCTCACCGGACAGCCTGCAAACAACGCTCTCGGGCAATTTAGTGAACGACCACGTATTGACAGACACGTTGGGAAAATTCATTCCCAACCTTTCCATTTTGAATTATGCGTTGCTGTCGCAATTGCTCAGAAACAATGAGTTGAACAATTCCAGTTTCATTCATCTGCTAAACATCCACAAATGCGAATAATCAGCGGCTCACACAGAGGCAGGCACATTTCCCCGGACAAGAATTTCAGCGCACGTCCGACAACCGATTTCGCCAAAGAAAACCTGTTCAACGTACTGACCAATTACGTGGACATAGAAGGGATTCACGCCTTGGACCTCTTTTCCGGAACCGGCAGCATCAGCTACGAATTCGCCTCCCGAGGAGCCGGAGAAATCATTTCCATTGAAGCCAACTACAAGCATTACGCTTTCATTCAAAAAACGGCAAGAGAGCTGGGATTCACCAATATGCACATTTACAAGACGGACGTGTTCACCGCCTGCAAGAAACTGAACGGCAGGAAATTCGACCTCATTTTCGCAGACCCGCCCTACAACCTGGACAAAATCCTGGATATTCCCGCCGCCATTTTCGACAATGACCTGTTGGCAGAAAACGGCATCGCCGTCATCGAACATCCGGAGCAAGTCCATTTCTCCGACCACCCCCGTTTTTCAGAACACCGGCAATACGGAAGCGTCAACTTCTCCCTGTTCCGATAAAAAAACAGGGCTGCCAAAGCAGCCCTGCCTCATCTCTATTGCGAAAATTATTCGTATAGCGAATCGCAAGTACATACCAGATTCCGGTCACCATAACCGTCATCAACGCGTCCCACCTGGGGCCAGAATTTATTCTCTGCCACCCAAGCCAGCGGATAGGCCGCTTTGCTGCGAGGATAAGAATGCGACCACTCGTCGGCAGTCAACACCTTGTGGGTATGCGGTGCATTTTTCAATACGTTGTCCACAGGGTCCGCCTTGCCTTCTGCCACTTCCACCATTTCTTCCCGAATGGTCTTCAACGCCTCGATAAAACGGTCCAGCTCCTCTTTAGGCTCGCTCTCGGTAGGCTCTACCATCAACGTACCGTGTACGGGGAAAGAAAGCGTCGGGGCATGGAATCCAAAATCCATCAGACGCTTGGCAATATCCAGCTCCGTGATTCCGTACTCCTTGCTGAAAGCGCTGCAATCCCAAATCATCTCATGACCGACACGTCCCTGCTTGCCTTTGAACAAAATCTTAAAGCCCAGCTTCTCAAAAGCGGAAGCCAGATAATTGGCATTCAGGATAGCCATTTCCGTCACCTCTTTCAACCCCTCTCCGCCCAGCATCAGCAGATAACCGTAAGTAATGGGCAACAGGCTGACAGAACCATAAGGCGCAGCGGCTACAGCGTGTATTCCCTGCTTGCCTCCGGTCTTCACCACGCTATGAGTAGGCAGATATTCCACCAAATGCTCGGCAACGCAAATCGGACCTACGCCGGGACCGCCACCACCGTGAGGCATGGCAAAAGTCTTGTGCAGGTTCAAGTGGCAAGCGTCCGCACCGATGAATCCCGGACTCGTCAAACCGCATTGTCCGTTCATGTTCGCACCGTCCATATAAAGCAATCCGCCGTTGTCATGCACAATCTTCACCAACTCCCGAATGGATTCCTCAAAAATACCATGCGTGGAAGGATAAGTAATCATGGCACCGAACAGATTGTCCCGGTTGGCTTCTGCCTTTGCCTTGAAATCGGCAACATCGATATTCCCTTCCGGGTCAGTAGCGGTTACCACCACTTGCAGACCAGCCATCGTACTGGATGCGGGATTCGTTCCATGCGCGGAAGCAGGAATCAGCATCACGTTGCGGTGAGCCTGTCCGTGGGCGATATGATACTGCCGCAATACCATCAGGGCGGAATATTCTCCGGCAGCACCGGAGTTAGGCTGCAGACTGCAACCGGCAAATCCGGTAATCTTCGCCAACATCTGTTCCGTTTCCCGAATCATCTGCTGGTATCCCTCTGCCTGGTCAAGCGGCACAAACGGGTGCATACCCCCGAATTCCGGCCAGGAAATGGGCAACATCTCCACGGCGGCATTCAGCTTCATCGTACAAGAACCAAGCGAAATCATGGAAGTAGCCAACGAAATGTCCCGGCGTTCCAGATTCTTCATATAGCGCATCATCGCCGTTTCAGAGCGGTAAATGTTGAACACCGGCTGTTGCATATACTCGTCGTCACGCAACATCGCGGGGTCAAGCACCGTCCGGTCGTCCAGGAACGTTACCTTCTCGGCTTTCTTGCCGGCAGCCTCTGCGAATACGGCTACGATAGCATTCATCTCCTCTTCGTTGATTTTCTCATCGGTCGACAAACCAACCGTCGTACCGCAAGCACCATAGTAAAGATTCAACTGATGCGCCAGCGCCACTTTCTGGAGAGAATCCTGCGTAACACCTTGCGGCATCAGGAAACGAATCGTATCGAAAAACTTATCTTGTTTCAGGGTATAGCCGTATTTGGCAATCTCCTCGGCAAGAATCACGGCTGCCGAATGAATGTGGCGGGCAATCCGCTGCAATCCTTCACGTCCGTGGTAAGCTCCATAAAAACCTGCCATCGTGGCGTTCAAAGCCTTCGCCGTACAAATATTGGAAGAAGCCTTCTCGCGCTTGATATGCTGTTCACGGGTCTGCAAAGCCAGACGCAAAGCCTTGTTGCCTTGTGCGTCAATGGTCACACCGATAATACGTCCGGGGATATTCCGCTTGTATTCCTCCTTGGTAGCCATGTAAGCGGCATGAGGACCGCCATAACCCATCGGAATACCGAAACGCTGGGAAGTACCAACCACAACGTCAGCACCCCATTCTCCCGGAGGCGTCAGCAATACCAGTCCCATCAAATCGGCAGCCACCGTCAGCAGCGAACCGTTGGCGTGCGCCTTGTCGGCAAAAGCGCGGTAATCGCGCACGGCACCATTGGATGCCGGATACTGCACGAGAGCACCGAAAACATCCGGCGTAAATTCAAATGAGCTATAATCTCCGTAAACCAATTCTATTCCCTGGGGAGCGGAACGGGTAACCAACACGTCTTTCGTCTGCGGGAACACCTTCTCGTCAACAAACAGCTTGTTGGCACCGGCTTTCTTCATCTCCTTGCCCCGCAAAGCGTACATCATGGTCATCGCCTCTGCGGCGGCAGTGGCTTCGTCCAACAAAGAACAGTTGGTAATCTCCATGCCGGTCAACTCCAGAATCATCGTCTGATAGTTCAGCAAAGCCTCCAGACGCCCCTGCGAAACCTCTGCCTGATAAGGCGTATAAGAGGTGTACCATGCCGGATTTTCCAATATGTTACGAATGATGACAGCCGGAGCGATCGTATCGTAATATCCCTGTCCAATAAAGGTACGGTACAACTTGTTCTTTGCAGCGACCGCCCGGATGTGGGCCAGAAATTCACCCTCGGAAAGCGGAGCAGGCAAATCCAGCGTTTTTTTCAAACGAATAGATTCCGGAACGGTTTGCTCCATCAATTCATCAACAGATTTCACACCGATTACCTTCAGCATCTCCCCCACGTCTTCCGGACGCGGAACGATATGACTTGTTATAAATTGTTCTTTAGCAATTTGTTGTATTATTAAATTAACTGAAAACGTTTTCGTTCAT
>CAYNXE010000099.1:0-8350 GCA_964400995.1 uncultured Odoribacter sp. | reverse complement strand
CCCAGGGAGAATCCACCTTCATGGTCGAAATGAACGAGGCCGCCAACATCCTGAACAACATTTCCGACCGCAGTCTGGTGCTGTTCGACGAACTGGGACGCGGCACCTCCACCTACGACGGCATATCGATTGCCTGGGCTATCGTCGAATACCTGCACGAGCATCCCAAATACCGGGCGAAAACGCTATTTGCCACCCACTACCACGAACTGAACGAAATGGAACGGTCGTTCAAAAAAATCCGGAATTACAACGTCTCCGTGAAAGAAGTCGGGAACAAAGTGATTTTCTTGCGCAAATTGGTCAAAGGCGGCTCCAACCACTCCTTCGGTATCCAGGTCGGCAAAATGGCAGGCTTGCCCCAATCCGTCATCAAAAGGGCGGATGAAATACTGAAGCAACTGGAAAACGACCGGGACAAAAACAACACCATTCAGAAAAACGTGGAACACATCGCTTCGGAAAGAGAAGGCATGCAACTCAGCTTCTTCCAACTGGACGATCCCATCCTGTCGCAAATCAGAGACGAAATCGCCGGACTCGACATCAACAGTCTGACCCCTCTGGAAGCCTTGAACAAACTCAGCGAAATCAAAAAGATTGCAGGCATTTGAGCCAAATAACAAATAAAGGATGCCAAATTTGGCATCCTTTATCATTTATATTCCCTCATCTTTACTTTCGCTTTAATTTCATGCCGGTAATCACCACATTGTCAACTGGACGATCGTTGCGATCGGTTTTAACAGCGGCAATCTTGTCCAAGACATCCAATCCCTCGACCACCTCGCCGAAAACCGTATAGTCGCCGTCCAGGAAAGGGGTTCCGCCGACCGACTTGTACAACTCCCGGACTTCCGGTGCAATACGGTAAGGATTCTCGCCGGCAAACCGTTCCTCGATTTTATCGTTAATCACCCGCACCAGGCTATCGGCACGTTGTTTCTGCCCTTTTCTGAGATAACCCAGATGCTCCTCTTTCACAGCGCTGTACAACTCTTCGCCATATTTGTTTTTCGCCCGGTTCAACCGCTGCTGCTCCAACAAATCCAATTGCTTGTCGGTATAAGTTTTCCCCTGCACAATATAAAACTGCTCGCCGGAAGATTTCTTTTCCGGATTCACCTCATCGCCTTGTCGTGCCGCCGCCAAGGCTCCTTTCACGTGCCGATACTCCGGCAGGATTTCTGCGTCGATGGTATATCCCGGATCGCTTATCCCCACCAAACCGTCCGCCGGAGCGTTCTTGGAATCGGAAGCCCCGCCCTGTATCATAAATCCTTCGATGACCCGGTGAAACAACAGGCTGTCATAATGCCCCGCCTTTGCCAGTTTCAAAAAATTCTCGCTATGCCGGTGAGTCCCCTC
Source organism: uncultured Odoribacter sp. (assembly GCA_964400995.1). GTDB lineage: Bacteria > Bacteroidota > Bacteroidia > Bacteroidales > Marinifilaceae > Odoribacter. The sequence goes on along the minus strand of CAYNXE010000099.1, from coordinate 6,982 downwards.
ATACAGCTTCACCTTCATTACACCCAGATTGGTGGCAATCTCCACCAACTTGTACTTTTTCGCTCCCGACACATACCCGGAAAGCAAAACCATCAGCAATACGCCTGTCCACTTTTTCATATCCGTTCCTATTCAATTTCCATTTTTTCAATGACCACGTCCCGCACCGGTCGGGCATACTCGTCCGTTTCCTGTCCGGCAATCCTGTCCAACACATCCAATCCCTCGATGACTTCGCCGAAAACCGTATATTCTCCGTCCAGGTGCGGAGTGCCCCCGACCGTCGTGTACGCCTTGACCTGTTCTTCCGAAAGCCGCAACTTGACGTGTTCAAACTGCTCCCGGGTGGCTTCCGACAATTCCCGGTTTATCCGCATCAGGCTTTCATAATCGTTAGCCGCCTGCCCCCTCATGATTTCCGCCTCCCTCGCCGCTTTCAACCGGTTGAAAAGCGCGACATAGCGGTTATTGTTGATTCTCTCCACCGCCTGTTCCAATGAATCCGCCGCAAACACTCTCCCCTGAACGATGTAAAAATGGGAACCGCTCGACCGGCGTTCCGGATTGACATTGTCGCTCTCCCGGGCAGCCGCCACAACGCCCCGCCGATGAAAATACCGGGGCAGGATTTCCGCCGCTATCGTATAGCCGGCATCCCCGTCTCCCAGCAACATGCCCGGACGCGCCGTCTTGGAATCAGGGTCCCCGGTCTGTATCATGAAATCCCGGATAACCCGATGAAACAACATGCCGTTGTAATACCCCTCCCGAACCAATTTGAGCATATTCTCCCGGTGTCCCGAAGTCTCGTCATACAACCGGAACCGGATGTTCCCCAAAGAGGTCTCCATGCGCACCACCGTCCCGCCTTCCTTCCGGCAAGCCCCTGCCAGAACACACAGGCAAAATAACCAAATGACTCTTTTCATGCTTCGATGCTTCCTTTTAGTATCTTGCAAAATTAACTCTTCCCGGGACAATGTGAATCTATTTTTATATAAATTTGTGCAGGAATGTCTTTCTTAATCCATATATTTGCATTCAAATTCTCATATCTTATGAAATTAGTGTCGGCTTTTCTGGTTTTAGGCTGTTTTATCACAGGATGCACGGACAATGGTTTGTCCCCCAAACACCTGAGTCGTATTTCCGTCATTCGGGAATCGGAGCTGACCCCTGCCGACAACAAAAAGAACGCCCCCGCTTCGCCGAAAACCGAAATCCAGCAACCCAAACAGCAACAACCGACACCGCCGGCTCCCCCGACACAACCGGCACCGCCACAGCAATCCCATGTCCAATACCACGTCATTGTCGCCAGTTACAGTGCCTCAGAAAAAGCCAAAGCGGAAAAAATGGTCGCCAAGCTGAGGGCCAAGAACTACCCGGCAACCTTGCTGTATTCTTCACAAAGATACCGCATCAGCATCGAAAGCTTCACTTCGGAAGCGGAAGCCAATGAGGCGCGCGACGATTATCGCTCCATCACGGACAAACAAGACATTTGGGTTCACAAAGTGTACTGATTAGCAGAGCATCACCGTTACGAAAACCGCTCCAAACAAAAAGCCGAGATAAACCTGCCAAGGCGTATGCTTCTTTAAATACAGCCGACTGGAAGCAAGCAGTCCCGCCAATACAAGCATTCCCATTAAACTGCCCCGCACGTCTCCGGAATATTTCAGTCCCAGCGCCAGCAAAAAACCGCACGCCCCGCCTATCGCCATCATGTGCATGCTGATTTTCCACCTCAATGTAATCACCGAAAACAGGGACAACAGGACAATCAGCACCAGATACAACTGCTGCACAATGTCCGTATAAGCCACCCGCCCCAGCAACCAAAAGCCCAGAAAGGCGGAAGCCACAACCGTCAGAATGGGATATACCCTTTCCTGCTTGTCCTCCAGACCGTAATTCCTGATGAGACGGAAATGACGCAACAGGGGCAGGCATGCCAAAGGCAACACCAACAGGGAAAACAACGTCACCAGATAGCAATACCACCTCACGCCGGCAGGTATCAACAGGAACCACGAATGGACATGAAAAAGCAAAAACAGGATATAAACAGGCATCAGCATGGGATGCAGGATTACGGACAGCGTTCTCGCCACCCAAAAAAGCACCGGTAATTCACGACATCGGTTTCTCATGGCATCATCATATTTCTCTCCTCAAACGGGCAACGGGAATATCCAGCATCTGCCGGTACTTGGCAACCGTTCTCCGGGCAATCTGAAAACCTTTCTTCTCCATCAGCGCCACCAACTCGTCATCCGTCAATGGTTTCCTTTTGTCCTCCTCGTCCACCAAAGTTTTCAGCATGTTTTTCAATTCTCCCGTGCTGACTTCCTCCCCGCTCACCGTCTGCATGCCGTTTGAAAAGAAATCTTTCAAGGCGTATATGCCGAACCACGTCTGCACATACTTTGAATTGGAAACCCGGGAAATGGTCGAGACATCCAAGCCCGTGACATCGGCAATGTCCTTCAATATCATGGGTTTCAGCATGCTTTCGTCACCGGAAAGAAAAAACGGTTTCTGGAACTGCACGATGGCGGTCATGGTCAGCATCAGGGTGTTGTTGCGCTGATGAACGGCATCGATAAACGACTTTGCCGAATTCAACTTATACTTCACGAAAGAAACGACATCTTTCTTTCCCTTTGTCGATTCACCACTTTGATACTGCTCCAGTAAATCCAGATACGATTTGTTGATTCGCAATTCGGGGACATCGCCGGCATTCAAACTCAATTGCAGTTCGCCGTCAACCAAATCCAAGGAAAAGTCCGGAATGATTTTCTCCGCATGTTGAGCAAAAGCGGCATCCGTGATCGCTCCCCCCGGCTTGGGATTCAATTTCAAAATTTCATCGATGGCCTGCTTCAGTTCCGCATCGTTCAACCGCAATTTCCGGGAAATCTTCTCATAATGCTTGCGCGAAAACTCATCGAAACATTCCGCCACGATGATTTTGGCGTCTTCCAGGATTTTATTGTCCGGAGCAGCAGCCCTTTTGCGTTCTATCTGCAACAAAAGACACTCCTTCAAGTCCCGGGCGCCAACACCTGCCGGCTCAAATTGCTGAATGAGTTTCAGCAGACGCAGCACCTCCTCCTCGGACACCTCCACCCCGGCGCCAAACGCCAGGTCGTCCACGATGTTTTCCACGTCACGCCTAAGGTATCCGTCGTCATCGATATTGCCGATGATGTATTCCGCCACACGGTGTTCCGATTCCGACAAAGGACGAGTTCCCAGTTGAGCCACCAGGCTTTCCCGGAAAGAAGCCCCCTGCGAAAGAATAAAATCCCGGTTTTCGTCATCCCTGGAAGCATTGGACGTCGCCAGACGGTACTCGGGAATGTCATCGTCATCCCCCATGTAATCTTCCAATGAAAAATCATCCTCACCGGAGCGTTCATCCTCCCCGTCTTCGCCAAACTCGTCCAGCGAACTGTCCATATCCTCCGTCTGCTCCTCCGAGGCTTCACCCTCCGATCGCTCCTCCACTTCCAGCAAAGGATTCTGCTCCAGCTCTTCTTTGATGCGTTGTTCCAGTTGATAGGCGGGAAGCTCCAGCAGCTTGATGAGCTGTATCTGAAGAGGATTGATTTTCAGTCCTAATTTCTGTTGTAGACTTTGCTTGAGCACCTGGCACACATTTGAGATTTCAGATTTGCCACCCGTCCCGCTCGGTCAAAGGCGCAAATCTGAAACCCGAAGTTTAAAATTCTGCATTTTTCGGCGTCCGCGGGAAAGGTATCACGTCCCGAATGTTCCCCATCCCGGTAACAAACAGCAGCAACCGTTCAAATCCCAGTCCGAAACCGCTATGCACGGCGGAACCGAAACGGCGGGTATCCAGGTAATACTGCATGGAATCCACCGGTATGCCGACCTCGTTCATGCGCGTCAGCAATTTGTCCAGGTTTTCCTCCCGCTGGGAACCACCGATGATTTCCCCGATTTGAGGGAACAGCACGTCCATGGCGGCAACGGTTTTGCCGTCCGGATTCTGTTTCATGTAAAAAGCCTTGATTTCCTTCGGATAACCGGTCAGAATCACCGGTTTCTTGAAATGCTTTTCCACCAGATAGCGTTCATGCTCGCTTTGCAAATCCACGCCCCAGCCTTCCACCGGATACTGGAACTTGCCGGTCTTGTTCGGCTTGCTGTTCTTCAATATCTCAACTGCTTCCGTATAGCTTAACCGCTCAAAATCATGGGTCAGCACGAAATTCAGCTTTTCTATCAATTCCATGGAACGCTCCTCGGCTTTCTTGTTCTTCTCTTCTTCCTGCAAACGGGCGCTCAAGAACTTCAAATCGTCCATGCAGTTGTCCAAAGCATACCGAATCAGGTATTTCAAGAAATCCTCCGCCAGGTCCATGTTGTCGTTCAAGTCGTAAAACGCAGCCTCCGGCTCAATCATCCAGAACTCCGACAAATGCCGGGTCGTATTGGAATTTTCTGCCCGGAAAGTCGGACCAAACGTGTAAATCTTGCCCAAAGCCATAGCACCCAGTTCGCCTTCCAACTGTCCGCTGACCGTCAGGTTGGTCGCCTTGCCGAAGAAATCCTGTTTGTAATCCACTTCTCCTTCCTCGGTCAACGGCGGATTTTTCGGGTCCAGTGTCGTCACCCGGAACATCTCGCCCGCGCCCTCGCAATCCGAAGCCGTAATCAACGGGGTATGCAGGTAGAAAAAGCCTTTCTGGTTGAAATACTGGTGAATCGCAAACGCCATAGCATGCCGGATGCGGAACACTGCGCCGAACGTACTGGTCCGGAAGCGCAAATGAGCCACCTCACGCAAAAATTCAAGGCTGTGCTTCTTGGGCTGAATCGGGTATTTCTCCGGATCGGCCTCGCCAAGCACCTCCAGCACGGAGGCTTGAATCTCACGAGCCTGCCCGGCTCCGGCGCTTTCCACCAGCAAGCCTTTCACGTGAATGGCAGCCCCCGTGGTCACTTTTTTCAGCAATTCCTCCGGAAAACGATTCACATCCAGTACGACTTGTATATTATTAACCGTAGAACCGTCATTCAGAGCGATAAAATTCACCTGTTTGTTACCTCTCTTGGTTCTAACCCAACCACTAATCTCCACTTCCTTGCCGCAATCTCCCGATTGCAACAATTCTTTGACTGACAATTTGTTTGTGCTCATCTTTTTGTAGTTTACACATTATGAATGATTTACACCGCCCTATTCCGTACTACCGATGGGCGGATTTGCAAAAATAATAAAATCACATCAAAAACACACAACAACGCCCGGACATTACACAAATAATTCGCTAAAAATGCCGTCCGACAACAACCAGCCTCGCTCCGTCATCCGGATGCTGTCTCCTTCCGTTTTCATCAATCCCCGCATCTCATAGCCCTCCAATTTTTCCGCCAAACCGTCCCATTGTGCAGGATACGTGCTTTTCAAATAGCGTAAATCAATGCCCCACACTGTCCTAAAATTCGTCATCATGTATTCATTGTATCGGTCAGCATCTGTTAATTCCTCTTTTTCAAAAGACAATATATTTTTATCTAAACTATTTATATACTTCCCGACATGGGCGACATTCCACTGCCGGGAAACCAGGTCGTAAGAGTGTGCCGCCGCCCCCAGTCCGATGTACGGCTTCTGTTGCCAATACGACGTATTGTGCCGGGAATACTTGGCATTTCTTGCAAAATTGGATATTTCATAATGCTCGTATCCCATGCCTTTCAAGTAATCCGACACCATCAGGTATTGCTCTGCCAGCAAATCGTCGTCCAACGGTTGGAAGCGTCCTTTTTCCGACAGCTTTTCAAAAACGGACCGGGAATCCACGCTTAGCATGTAAACCGAAACATGGTCCACTGCCAAGTCGCCGACCTTGCGCAAATCCCGTTCCAACGCCGCCGCATCACTGCCCGGCAAACCAATAATCAGGTCGATGCCGATGTTGTCAAAGCCGCTCTCTTTCGCCATTCCCACAGCACGAACCGCCTGCTCCGCCGTGTGCGTACGGTTGATTCGCTTCAATACATCATCGTTAAACGACTGTACGCCAATTGTTATTCGATTAAAACCTAAACGGCGGAATCCGGTGAGTTTTTGCAGCGTGGCATCCTCCGGATTGACTTCAATAGAACATTCGGTATCCTGCCGTATCAACCATGTTTCCCGAATTTTATCACAAATCATCTCCAATTCAACTTCATCCAGACAGGAGGGTGTTCCTCCGCCAAAATACAAAGTCGAAACCTCCCTGTCCGGCAGATAGTCTTTCCGAAGTTCCATTTCCCTCAACAATGCCTTTAAATAATTTTCTTTTAACCGCATTGAAGCAACGGAATAAAACCCGCAATAAAAACATTTGCTTCTGCAAAATGGAATATGTACATAAATTCCCGCCATAAACATTTATTTGCCGACGAGGACAAAAATAATATTTTTCAACAAGAGAAGCGAATAGATGAATCTTCTCTTCCTTCTCTCGGCTTTTCTTATATATAATTAAAAAACATTATTAACACTTGTTTGTATTAAAACTATTTGTATGTTTGCAGGGAATAATATATAAATCTAATCTGCCATGGGTAAACACCACGTCATTGGCTTATGTTTTCTAGTGTGTGCGTATTTTACGGCTAAGTCTCAGACCGTATCACCAACAGTCCCGGACTTCACAAACATCCATGCAAGTTGGGTGACAGCCACTTACGGAAATCTTGACAATCCATACGCACAAATCGGCGTCCAGCCGAACCGCCACGCCGTGATTACATCGCCGGGAACGGATAAATATACAGATGGACGACTGCCCGTCCTGCCGGAAAACACCTCCGCTGTCGTTCGGCTCGGAGAAGACCGCAAGGGACAATCCGAAAGCATCAGCTACCGTTTCGTCGTCGACCCCGAGAAAACGCTGCTGAAAGTCAAAATGGCAATCGTAGCTAACGAAGACTATTACATCAGTGTGTT
>CAYNXE010000098.1:0-8415 GCA_964400995.1 uncultured Odoribacter sp. | reverse complement strand
ATGCGGATGCGTGCCTGTCCTTTCGGTACAACCGGATAATAGAAACCGGTGACGTAGATGTTTTCTTTCTGCAATTCTGCGGCGAATTGTTGTGACAATACGGCATCATACAGCATCAGGGCAGCAATGGCCGATTCCGACGGTTTGATGTCGAATCCGGCGGCTTTCAGCTTGCCCCGGAAATACTCTGCATTTTCCATTACCCGGTCGCGCAGTTCCGTGCTGTCCATCAGCATGTCGAAAACGGCGATGGAGGCACCGCAGATGGCCGGAGACAGGGAGTTGGAGAACAAGTAGGGTCTTGACCGCTGGCGAAGCATTTCGATAATCTCTTTTTTACCTGTGGTGTATCCGCCCATGGCACCGCCGAGGGCTTTGCCGAGGGTTCCGGTGAAGATGTCGATGCGGTCCATAACGCCGTTGTATTCGGCGGAGCCTCGTCCGGTCTTGCCGATGAAGCCGGCGGCATGGCTGTCGTCAACCATTACCAAGGCATTGTATTTGTCTGCCAGGTCGCAGATTTCTTTCAGTCGGGCGATGTCGCCGTCCATGGAGAACACGCCGTCGGTGACGATAATCCGGAAGCGTTGAGCCTGGGAGATTTTCAACTGTTCCTCTAGGTCTTCCATATTGGCGTGCTTGTATCTGTAACGAACCGCCTTGCACAGACGTACTCCGTCGATGATGGAGGCGTGGTTCAATTCGTCGGAGATGATGGCATCCTCCTGGCCGAACAGGGGTTCAAACACACCGCCGTTGGCATCGAAGCAGGCGGCATACAGAATGGTATCTTCCGTACCGAAGAATTGGGAAATCTTGGCTTCCAGTTCCTTGTGGATGTCCTGCGTTCCGCAGATGAAACGAACGGAAGACATACCGTAGCCCCGAGCGTCCAGCGCCTTCTTGGCTCCTTCGATGACTTTCGGGTGGGCGGAAAGTCCCAAATAATTGTTGGCGCAAAAATTCAGCACCGTTTCACCGGTCGTCAGTTTAATTTCAGCTCCCTGGGGAGTGGCAATCAATCGTTCGCTCTTATAGAGTCCCGCATCTTTAATAGACTGGATTTCAGTCTTTAAGAAATCTTGAAATTTTCCGTACATACTAACAAAAATTATTTAGATAGTTTTTCCAAAATTAGAAAATATTTGACGAATCACAAAGAGACGGTATTTTTTTATGTACAAATTTTGGGGTGGAGGTAGGGGAAAATATTTTGTTTTTCGTGAAAAATGATGTATGTTTGCAGACGAAATAGCAAGATGTTTCTTCAGGGCAGGGTGCAACTCCCTACCGGCGGTGATAGTCCGCGACTCCCGAATACGGGACTGAGCCGGTGGAATTCCGGTACCGACGGTGAAAGTCCGGATGTGAGAAGAAATGGCGCGGTGATGAATCGTTGTTGGATGCAATCGTGATATATGCCCTGAATGAAGTCAGGGCATTTTTTTGTATATGGAAACGCAGGATATTGTTTATATGAATCGTGCCATTGAGTTGGCGGACAGAGGACGGGGACGGGTGAATCCGAATCCGTTGGTGGGCGCCGTACTGGTCAAGGACGGGCGAATCATCGGAGAAGGCTGGCACGAGCGTTACGGCGGTTGGCATGCAGAGCGGAATGCTTTCGGGCATTGCCAGGAGAATCCGGCAGGGGCCACGCTGTATGTGACTTTGGAGCCGTGTTGCCACTACGGGAAGACGCCACCTTGTACGGAAGCGGTCATCGAACACGGGATTGCCCGGGTGGTGGTGGGACTAGTGGACCCGAATCCGCTGGTTGCCGGCAAAGGCATCCAGGCGTTGAGGAATGCGGGCATCGAGGTGGTCACGGGAGTAGAGGAGGAAAAAGTGCGGGAGCAGAACAGGGTGTTTCTGAAATTCATTGCCGAGCGGATGCCGTGGGTGGTGATGAAGACGGCGATGACGCTGGACGGGAAGATTGCCGCCCATACGGGGGATTCCCGGTGGGTGACCGGGGAGGAGGCTCGCCGGAGGGTGCAGGAGATGCGGCGTACCTATATGGGCATTATGGTGGGTGCCGGAACCGTGAAGGCGGATAATCCGCTGCTGAATTGCCGTTTGGAGGGGGAAGTGCGCCAACCGGTGCGGATTGTCGTTGATAGCGGTGCCGCTTTGGGTCTGGATTGCCGGCTGGTGGAAACTGCCGGAGAGTACCGGACGGTGGTGGCGCATACCCGGCGGGCATCGGCAGAGAAATTGCAGGCGTTGCAGGAGCGGGGAGTGGAAACGTTGTCTTGTCCGGAAAAGGACGGCCGGGTTGATTTGGAAGCCTTGCTGCGACAGTTGGCGGAACGGGGTATTGATTCCGTCCTGCTGGAAGGAGGGGGAGCGTTGAACGAGTCGTTTTTGCGTGCCGGTCTGGTGGATGAGGTGTGTGCTTTTATCGCCCCGAAGCTGATTGGCGGCGAGGGGGCGAAAACACCGGTGGAAGGCCTGGGCATTGCCCGAATGAACGATGCGATTGCGGTGCGGGACGTGGTGGTGGAAAAGGTGGGTGAAGACTTGTTGGTTCGCGGAAAAATAGTAAATGACAGGTAGGTTATGTTTACAGGAATCATTGAAGAAATAGGGAAAATCAAGGCGGTGCGTCGGGGAACGCGTAGCATCGTGCTGGAGGTGGAGGCGGTGAAGGTGCTGGAGGGTACCCGTATCGGGGACAGCATCGCCACGAATGGCGTTTGTCTGACCGTGACCGCTTTGGGGAGCGGATGTTTCTCGGCGGACGTGATGCCGGAAACTATGTCGCGTTCCAATCTGGGACTGCTCAAGCCGGGAGACCGGGTGAACTTGGAGCGGGCGTTGTGCCTGAACAGTCGCTTGGGAGGGCATATCGTTGCCGGCCATGTGGACGGAACGGGCAGGATTGTGGGGAAGGAGCAGGACGAGAATGCCATTTGGATAACGGTGGCTGCCTCGCCGGAGGTGTTGCGGTATATGATAGAAAAAGGTTCCGTCGCCATTGACGGGGTGAGCCTGACCGTGGCGTATGTGGGGGAAGAGGTTTTCAAGGTGTCCGTCATTCCCCATACACAGGAGGAGACGGTACTGGTTTCCAAACGACCGGGGGAACTGGTGAATCTGGAAAACGATATGATTGCCAAGTATGTCGAGAAATTGACGGGCGGGAGCAGGAAAACGCAGGGATTGACTTTGGAATTTTTGCAGGAGAACGGATTTGGTTGAAATCCGTCAATGTAAAGCTATATAAATGAAAACAGATATGGAAGAATTTGAATTTAGTACCATTGAAGAGGCGATTGCCGATTTGCGTGCCGGCAAGATGATTGTCGCCGTGGACGACCCGGACCGGGAGAACGAGGGGGATTTGATTTGCGCGGCGGAGCATGCGACGCTGGAGAATGTGAATTTTATGGCATCCTATGCCAAAGGACTGATATGTATGCCGATGAGCCGGGAGCTGACCGCCAAGCTGGGACTGGAGCAAATGGTGACGAACAATACGGATAACCATTGTACGGCCTTTACGGTGTCCATTGACCATGTGTCCACGACTACCGGTATTTCCGCTCTGGAGCGTTCCGTTACGGCAATGAAATGTGTGGAAGAGGGTGCCAAGCCTGCCGATTTCCGCCGACCGGGACATATGTTTCCGCTGGAAGCGAAACCCGGAGGAGTATTGGAACGCATGGGGCATACGGAAGCGACGGTTGACCTGATGCGGATTGCCGGTATGAAGGAGTGTGGTTTGTGTTGCGAGATTATGCGGGAGGACGGGACGATGATGCGGACGCCTGAATTGAAGGAGTTTGCCCGGAAACACCATCTGAAGATGATTACCGTTGCCGATTTGATTACTTACCGCCGGCAGACGGAGATTCTGGTGGAGCGGGTGACGGAGGCGGAGATGCCCACCAAGTACGGGATATTCAAGGCTTACGGTTATGTGAACAAAATCACCGGGGAGCACCATGTGGCTCTGGTGAAGGGGAATGTCGCCGACGGGGAGCCGGTGTTGTGCCGGGTGCATTCGGAATGCCTCACCGGGGATGCTTTCGGTTCGCTGCGGTGCGATTGCGGCGAGCAACTGGCGGAAGCGATGCGCAGGATAGAGGAGGCGGGCAGAGGCGTGTTGCTGTATATGCGGCAGGAAGGCCGGGGCATCGGACTGATTAACAAATTGAGAGCGTATCATTTGCAAGATAACGGTATGGATACCGTGGAGGCGAATCTGGCTTTGGGATTCAAGGCGGATTTACGGGAATACGGCACCGGTGCGGAGATTTTGGCGGACCTGGGGGTAAAGAAGATGATTCTGATGACTAACAATCCGTTGAAAATCAAAGGACTTGACGGTTTTGGACTGGAGGTGGTCGGACGTCAGCCCATCGAAGTCGCCTGCAATGAGAACAACGAGTTTTATCTGTACACCAAGTACAAGAAAATGGGGCACATCCTGCATGTGAAAAACGATTGGAAAAAGGATTGTTAAAAAATTAATGTTTATAGGTATGAATACATTGGAAGGAAAATTGCTGGCGGAGGGACAGCGCATCGGTATCGTTGCCGCCCGTTTTAACGAGTTTATCACTTCAAAGCTGCTGGGAGGTGCCGTGGATGCCTTCGTGCGTCACGGGGGCGATGAGAGCAAGATTGACGTGGCTTGGGTGCCGGGGGCTTTTGAGGTGCCTCTGGTGGCTAAAAAAATGGCGGAAACCCGGAAATACGACGCCGTTGTTTGTCTGGGCGCCGTTATCCGCGGAGCCACGCCGCATTTCGATATGGTGGCGAATGAAGCGACCAAGGGGATTGCGAATGTCGGACTTCAGACGGAGGTTCCCGTCATTTTCGGGATTCTGACCACTGATTCCATCGAGCAGGCGGTTGAACGCGCCGGCACGAAAGCGGGCAACAAGGGTTTTGACGCTATGAACACCGCTATCGAAATGGTGAACTTACTGAAGACGATTGGTTGAGCCAGTCGCACCGGGTTAAAAAAATGCTCATCTGCCTTTCGGACGGATGAGCATTTTTAGTTATTTTCTGTTAGTTATTTTCTGCCTTTCTGTTGTTCCCGCAGCCTTTGTTGCTGCATTCTTTGCATTTCCTCAAGCCGTTGCTGGAACTTCGATTTCTTGACCGGTTTGGTTTTGGCCAGCTCAATCTGTTTCAGCAGTTTCTTGTCATCGACACATTTGCGGATAATCCAAGTTTGCAATATGGTAATCAGCGTGGCGATGAAATAATAGTAGCTCAGACCGGAAGAGTAGCTGTTGAAGATGAACAGGAACATAATCGGCATAATGTACATCATGGTTTGCATGCCTTTCATCTGGTCGTTCTGCGGCTGGTTCTTGTTGTTTATCATCATATAGATGATGTTGGTCGCTGTCATCAGCAGACAGAACAGGCTGACGTGGTTGCCGTAGAACGGAATCGAGAAGGGCAGGGTGGCAATGGAGTCGTAAGACGCCAGGTCCGTCGCCCACAGGAAGCCTTGCTGCCGGAGTTCTATGGCACCCGGAAAGAAGTAGAACAAGGCAATCAGAATCGGCATCTGAATCAGCATGGGCAGACAGCCTCCCATGGGATTGACACCGGCCTGCTTGTACAGCTTCATGGTTGCCTGCTGGCGTTCCAGCGCCTTGTCGGCAGGATATTTCTTGGTCAGTTCATCAACCTGCGGTTTCAATACCCGCATTTTGGCTTGCGACATATACGATTTGTAAGTCAGCGGGAAGAGTATCAGTTTGATAATCAACGTGAGCAACAGGATGATGATGCCGTAGTTCAGCGTGGTATGGTTTTGCAGGAAATTGAAAATCGGGATGACGAAGTATTTGTTGAACCACGCAATCCATTTCCATCCCATGTTGATGATGTCCGGCAAGTCGATGTCGTTACCGTATGCTTTCAGCACGGGGTAGGAATTGGGCCCGAAGAAGAATTTCAGGTTGTATCGTTCGTCCGCCAGTCCGTTGTAGGGCAGGGGGATTTCGGCGTATGCGTCTTTCAGGTAGCCTGCCTTTTTGCTGATTTGGGAAGTCAGCAATACGTCGCTGAACGGCTTTTCCGTAATCAGGAGGGAGGCGAATAACTGTAGTTTGAAGTCAATCCACTGCACTTTGGTCGGCAACGTTTCTTTTTCATCGGAAGTCAGCGACATATTTTCCACGTCGTCTTCAAAGAATTTGTAATAAACGCCTGTATAGCGGTTTTCAAACTCTTTGCTCTTTTCCAGTTGCGGCATATTGACTCCCCAAAACAAGGTCAGGAAAGAGGAGTTGGATGCGATGACGTTGCCCATGTTGCGGGTGACGATGTCGAAGTCTGCCATATAGCTGTCGGGAGACAATTTGTAGACGAACTCGACGTATTGCGTCCGGGCTGGGTCTGCATACAGACGCATAGAGAGCGCCTGTTCTTTGTCTTTCGCATAAAGGTTTGTTCCCGTCGTGCTGGGGATAAAGAGGAATTTCTCGGTGTTGATTTGTTGGTTCCGAGCATAGAAATTCAGCCCTAGCCGGCTTTCATCGCTTCTCCATAAAATCAGGGGCAAGGAATCGTGGGTGCGGTATTCTTTCAGTTCCACGAAACTGATTCTGCCCCCCTGGGTCGCGATGTGCAACCTGACTTTGTCGTTTTCCAGTATGATGGTCTTGTTTTCCAGGCTGTCCTGGGAAAATATCGTGTCTTTTTGTACGGCAACGGCTGCGGCATTGTCTTTTTCCTGTTGCTGTCTTGCAGCCAGTTCCATCCTTTCCCGTTCTACGCGGGCGATTGAATCCTGTTGGCGCTGCATTGCCCGTACTTGTTCCTCGCTCGGACGGGTAAAGTAGGAGAATCCGATGAGAATCAGAAAGATGATGACCAGTCCGGTGATTGTGTTTTTATCCATGTTTTCTTTATTATGCGTTCAATTGTTTTTTAAGACAGGCATGCCTTGATGAAAGCGATGAACAAGGGATGCGGTTTGATGACCGTACTTTTGTATTCCGGATGAAATTGTACGCCCACGAACCATTTGTGGGAGGGAATTTCTACGATTTCGGTCAAATCGTTTTCGGGATTTATCCCTGTGGTCACCATACCCGCTTTTTCAAATTCCTGGCGGTATTTGCTGTTGAATTCGTAGCGGTGGCGGTGTCTTTCCCGGATTTCCTTTTGTCCGTAGGCCTCATAGGCTTTGGAGCCTTCTTTCAGGATGCAGGTGTATGCGCCCAGACGCATGGTGCCTCCTTTTTCGGTGACTCCCTGCTGCGAATCCATCAGGTCGATGACCGGATATTGTGTCTTGGCTGCCATTTCGGTGGAGTCTGCACCGTGCATTTTCAGTACGTTGCGGGCAAATTCGATGACTGCCATTTGCATACCCAGGCAAATGCCCAAGAAGGGGATGTTGTGGGTGCGGGCATATTCGATGGCGATTAGCTTTCCGGCAATACCCCGGTGTCCGAAGCCCGGAGCGACCAGGATGCCGTGCAGGTCTTTCAGCGTCTCTTGAACATTCTGTTCCGTGAGCTTTTCGCTGTGAATCCATTCGATGTTCACTTTGCAGTCGTTTACGGCTCCGGCATGGATGAAGGCTTCCGCTATGGATTTGTAGGCGTCGTGCAATTCCACGTATTTCCCGACCAGTCCGATGCGTACTTCCTTGCTGTAATTTTTGAGCTTGTAGAGGAATTTTTTCCAGGCTTCCAGTGCCGGTTCGCTGTTGAGCGGCAGTCCCAGTTGTTCCAGTACGATTTCGTCCAGTTTTTCTTCCCTCATTTTGATGGGCACTTCGTAAATGGTGGATACATCTATCGACTGGATGACGGCTTTGGGTGCCACGTTGCAGAACAGGGCTACTTTGCGTCGCAGGTCCGCGTTCAGCTCATGCTCGGTGCGCAGTACCAGTACGTCCGGCTGTACTCCGATTTCCAACAATGCCTTGACGGAGTGCTGGGTCGGTTTGGTTTTCAGTTCGCCGGAAGCGGAAAGATAGGGTACCAGTGTCAGGTGAATCAGTACGGATTTTTCACCGAGTTCCCATCTCAGTTGCCGGACGGCTTCGATGAACGGCAGGGATTCGATGTCGCCGACGGTACCGCCGATTTCCGTGATGACCACGTCGTATTCGCCTTTGTTGCCCAGCAGTTGGATGTTCCGTTTGATTTCGTCCGTGATGTGGGGGACGATTTGCACCGTCTTGCCCAGGTAGTCGCCTCTTCTTTCATTGTTGATGACATTCTGGTAGATGCGTCCGGTCGTGATGTTGTTCGCCTGCGAGGTCGGACAGCCTGTAAATCTCTCGTAATGTCCGAGGTCGAGATCGGTTTCGGCACCGTCGTCGGTGACGTAGCATTCGCCATGTTCGTAGGGATTCAGCGTCCCCGGGTCAATGTTGATGTAAGGGTCCAGCTTTTGGTTAGCAACTTTATAACCTCTTGCCTG
>CAYNXE010000097.1:0-8430 GCA_964400995.1 uncultured Odoribacter sp. | reverse complement strand
TTGTGGTAGCTCCCCTCGTGCGCCTTGCGGGAAAACTCGTAGGGCAGATAGGTGCGGGAGTCGTAATGCGACACCAAAGTATCCCGGATAGTAAAGAACCAATCCCACGAGGGCAAAGTTCCTCCCCTGGCCACCAACTTGTCCGCATCGGGATATTTGTCCGACCTGGTGAGCGAAAACTCCACCCAGCCTGCGTGTATCCAGATGAATCCCCAGTTGTAATACCCCCGATACACCAACTTCTCCACCTGAGGGAATTTCGACTGGGAAAAGAGCGACAAGCTCCAGCCCAGGACAAGACACAATAACCATACTCTTTTCATCGTCTTCCTTTTTTCTATTCCGCCGAACCGCTCAAATCAAATTCCTGCTCGTAATCGAAATTCTGCTTGACGGAGATTTCCACCGGCAAGTAAACAATCTCCTCCGGCTGCTGCTTTTTCAGATACAAACCGGTATCCCACACCCCATTGCCGTTCGCATCAAGGATTGCCCGGAACTTGTATTTGCCCTCAGGCAACAAATCAAAAGTCACCTCTCCGTCCTGAGTCGCTATTTTTTCACGGACAACATTGTACTTCCGCTTCCCGTTTTCCGATTTTCCCCCTTCGGACTTGTAAATCTGAACTATCGTCTTGCCGGTCACCCCTTTCAAGTTCAGCACAATCTTGCCATATTGCTCTTCCTTCTTGACTTTGAATTTCTTTTCCCATTTGTCATTGAACTGCCCGTAAATGTCATAAACGGTGGCTGAATCGATTTCCAGCTTATAATCGGAGCCTTGTTTCCATGGCGCATCCACATATACCCTTCTGACTTTCAAGCTGTCTTCTTTCAATTCATACGACACGGGCTGATACAGCGTATCCACTTTCTCCAAAAGGCGCATGTTTTTCAGACCGTTTTTGTCTATCGGCCTCTTAAACTCCAGGTACATCCGTTTCCCCAAATCCATATCCCCGCTGACACTCGACAAAATTTCCAGGAACTCGATTTTCGGAGCCTCTTCCTTTTTATTCCTTGGCTCCGTTTTCTTCTTCTCCCTGAAAGTATAGCGGGTCGTATCGGCATACAACGAATGCTGCCCCGTACTGTCCGAGCGCAGATAGGTCAAAATCACATTCAGCGTATCTTTCTTGTAAACAGTCGAATCGTTTATCCACAAAGAAATCGTGTCATTGCCCGCGCTATGCTCGCTGAAATACCAGTTCTCCGGCAACGGCTCCGTGGCAAGGGTGTCCCACAGCCGGACCTGCAAATCGTTCCTGCCCGGAATGCTGAAAATAAAGTTCAGCCGTTCCCTTTCCTTCCGTTCATCGTCCACCATATACAACTGGGTCAGCTTCTCCTGAAAAATCCGGAGACGCAGGTTGCTCGGACCAAAGCCCATATACTCCTGGGTGACAATGCTGTCCCGATACACCGTATCATTCTCGGCAATGCGTTCTATCAGCCGGAAAGTATCTACCCGCGTCATGGGCATGATTATCGGATGTACCGTGGAATCTAAAAAGGCGAACATTTCCGCCTCGGGCGTATATTTTTTATCCTTGTTGTTGTCCTCCAGGGCGGCAACCCGGTAAACGGCATCTTTCAGGTTGGTAAAGCGGAAACGTCCGGAACTGTCCGTGCGGGCGATGTAGTCGGGCAGTTGCAGCAAAGGCACCGAATCCGCATGATTTTCATACAAAGCCACCAACAGGTTGAGCACAGGCTCGTCGGACTCGGCATTCACGACCTGCCCTCCCACTTCAAGCGAATCAATTACGTCTCCCGTTGAAAAGACATATCGGTAAAAACCCAGCGGATTCCCCTCGTTGTTATCCACGATGGCATCCGCAAAGTCCATGGAATAAGTGGTATTGGGCTTCAACGTGTCTCCGATGCTGATTTGGATGTATTTTCCCCTCAGGCTGACCTTCGGATTTTTTTTCAACGGCGGCGAAAAAATGAATTTTTCATTGACGTCTTTCAGCTGGACAAATTCATTAAAATAAATATTGACTCTTTTTTTATCAAAATTCTTGCAGAAAGACTCCGGAACCTCAGCCACCACTTCGGGAGGCGTGGTATCCCGCGGGCCACCCTCCGGATATCCCCGGTTGGCACAAGCGTATATCAACAAAACCAGCCATACTGGTCCCGTCCAACTCCAGAAGAAACGACTCTGATTGTTCCTGTTCATCGAATTCCGTTTTATCTTTTTACTGATTTTACAAAGATAAGTTATTCAAATAAAAGGTAAAAGGCAGGAAGTAAAAAAAGTTAAACTGTCCGGGCGATGCACGCCAGGGAAAAACGCACGTCTTCCGCGACGGCAATGGCACGCAGGCAGGCGCCTATCGTGGAGCCCGTGGTAATCACGTCATCCACCAGCAACACATGCCTTCCCCTGACTTTCTCCGGACAGGTCAGGCGGAAAATATTTTCCACATTTTTCAAGCGTTCCGCAGCATTCTTGCCCGTCTGGGAAGCATTGTTCCGAACCCGCTCGACGGCGTTTTCCAACAATTCGACCTGCAAAACGTCATTGATTCCCCGGGCGATTTCCAGAGCCTGGTTGAAACCGCGCCGCTTTTTCCGTTTTTTGTGCAAAGGAACCGGTACGATGCAATCCGCCCGGCAAGCGGACTTCATGTTCTCGCCCAACATCCGCCCCAGCCAAACGCCCAAATGCCGATAGCCGTGGTATTTCACCAGATGCACCAGATTTTTGTAATCGCTGAATTTATCGTAATAGAAAAGGGCAAACAATTGCTCCGGACTGCAGGAGGGTTCAAACTGTTCCAAAATATCATCGCCGGCAACGAAATCCCGGTCCACAAAAGGGAAATCCGCCAAACAGGCGGTACACAAATATTTCTCGCTTTGCACCAGACTTTTGCCACAGACCTCGCACGCCCGGGGATAAATCAAGTCCGCCAAACCGGACAACACTTCCCGGCATCCGCATTTTATCCGATTCCAGGACCACATGCTCATGACACGTCCGTATAGCAACCCATCCGCCCGGTCAGATTATCGTCTCAAACGATAACCCCTGACCCAGTCAATGTCCATGCGGACAGGCAAATATTTGTCGGCAGGCACTTCCCGGGTACCCAACGAAAGCACGACATACATCGGTTCATCGGGAATATCCTCGCGCACTTCTTTCACCACCGTATCGTTCACCATCCAAACCATTTTCTCATCGGTCCACTCCAAGGTGAAAATATAGTATTCATCTCCCAGTACAAGCTCTTTCAACAGCTGAAAATCGGACTTGAGCACCGTTTTATGGCGATAGGCTCGTCCCATCAACACGCCGTCCGACTGGCATTTCATGATTTCCACGTGAGGCACATCGGCATCCCCCAGCATCCAGAAACAAGCAGAAACCGGAGCATGGTTCAATTTGATTTTCGCCTCAAATCGTCCGTACCGTTGACGGAAAACAGCGGCAGTACTGATTAGTCCCGACGTGTACTCGTATCTCTTTTCCCGAATGCCCAGCTTCGGATCCCAATATTTTCCGATAATGGATTCCTTGCGGAAAGTGAGTGTCGCCGTACTTCCCTGGAAAGAAATGTTGTCAGGAGTAAACAACTGGACATCTTCCCCGACTCCGTAAGTGTCATTCAAAAACCGCTCTCCGGGGTAATAACGGGTAATCCACTTAGTGGAATCCAAACGCCCCTGCTCAAAGTTGTCCTCAAACACCAGTTGCCATTTACGCATGCTGTTGAAATAAGGGTCGTTCAGCAATGCCTTGTATTTCACAATATCCGGATTCTTCTTCAAGGTCTCGTACTCCTCTTTCATCCGGTAATCCTCGGTCGTCTTGTAGCGATTCTTGTCCAGCAGGTATTTCCGATCCTCCTTGAACTCATCGGAATGCACAAAAGCATCCAATTTCTCAAATTTTTCCGGCAAGTCGGACGCTTTTACCTCCAAGTATTCCTTGAAACGCTTGAGTTTCTCGAACTTGACAGCGGCGCTGACCTTCGGATTGGTCAGGATTTTCTTGTAAGCCAGGTATTCGGCAGCGTGCAGCCTCTTGTCGAATCCCGCAGACTTGACCACCACTTTCAATTTCTGGTATTCCTGGTATTCGGGCGTCTGGACGAACTGTTCATAGCCTTTCAGTTCCTGCGAAACATGGACCAGCAGATAAGACCGCATCTTGCTTTGTTTCAGCAATGCCTTGTATTGCTTCTCCGCCTTGTAATATTCGCTGGTCTTGTATGAAAGTTGTTCGACTTCCTTCTTGCGCCGCTTGAACGCGGAAGAATTCACCTCTTCCTCAAGCATCTGAAATCTTGTCAGTTCCTCGCTTTTCTGTACTCTCAGAAACAACTCTTCGGCTTCACGGAACACCGCACGAAAAGTCTCAGCTTCATAAGTGGTACGAAACTTCTTTTTCTTGGAAAATAAAAATGAAAATAATCCCATACACTATTCTTTAGGGCACCAATTGCTACTTTATGGCAAAGATAATGCAAAAAGACAAAAAAATAAAAAGTAATGCCGTAGATTTTACTGCTTGACAAAATTATAGGTGATGAATCCTTTCTGTTGCGCAGGGGCGGACGGCTTCTCATTAAAGCGGGAACGCTCCGCCGCATCCACGGCGACGCTCCAAAGACAATCATCCTCCTGGGATTGTTCTTTCACCACCGAAGCCCTTTGCACCACCCCTCTGGGGTTCACCACAATCTCCACCACCACTTTGCCTCCAAACTCGCATTTGAACACGGGTATGGGCAAAAAACGGGCGTAACGGTCTTTCAAATTGTAACTGACACTGCTTTCACCGGCATAGAAAGTGGATTTCAGGGAATCCAGCCGCTGCTCCTGAAGCTCGCGGGCATTCAGCAGGCTGTCCCGGGTGAAATCCTTGTCCCGCTGCGCCTTGTAACGTCCGGAATTTCCGTCTTCCCGCAGTTCCCGCATGATTTCGTCCACATATTGCTCCACCCGGGTATGTCGTTCCTCGCGCCGAGCCTTCACATTCTCGTTCACCGCAATCGACCGCAACATCCGCTCCACCTCCTCCGTCGAACTTTTCTGTCGGATTTCCTTCCGCCGTTCCTCCTCCTGCTTCTGCTTTTGGAGCTGCTCCGGCTCGGGAGCGTTTATGACCAGTTCCGTTTCCGCATGCACGTTCATTCTCGATATGCCCATGGCAAGGCACACAATCGCCAACAACAAATGAAAGATCACCGTCCCCATGATTCCCCGGCGATGCGGAACAATCCGATTTTCTATGTATTTCTTTATTCCCATTTTCCCATTCGTCTTATCAACCGCCAGGCTCATTCAAAGCGGATCGCCTTTATCGGCATAATCCTTGATATTAACATGGTTGGCACAACCAGCATCAGCACGGAGATCAGCAACACCCCGGCATTCAGCAGCACCGCATAGCCCGCATTAAAATAAACCGGAACGGTATCCATATAATAAGTAGCAGGATCCAATTTCATGAAATGGAAGAAATATTGCAGGCCTCCCAGCAAAAAAGCCAGCAGATTCCCCACCACCATACCCCGGACAATCATCCCCGAAGCAATGTACAAAAACAACCTTTTCAAAGAAACATTCTTGTAGCCCAAGGCTTTCAGCATGCCAATCATAGTCGTTTTGTCCAAAATGAAAATTAACAGTCCGGACACCATGTTGAATCCGGCGACAATAATAATCAACGTCAAGATGACCGCCACATTGGCATTCAGCATGTTCAGCCAGTCGAAAATCTGGGGAGCGGTCCGATACAAACTGACGACCTTGTAAAAATCACTGTGTTCGTCCATGGGCAGCAGGTCATCGACGGCCTCTTCCGCCCGGGGGACGTCCTCCAGTCGCTCCAGTTCCACGCCAATGCCCGACACCTGCGCCGGCTCCCAGGCGTTCAGCCTTTGCAAATGCCGCATGTCGCAAAGAACAATCATGTCGTCGTACTCCTTGAACCCGGTGTCATAAATTCCTTTAACGACAAACACCCTCACCCGGGGCGGGTCCTGCACGAAATGGGCATTCAACTTGTCTCCCGTCTTCACCCCGAGCAAATTTGCCACCGATGCCGAAAGCAGGATTTCATTCACCGGAGAAACGGCACGAAAATCGGGGAACTCTCCCTCCCGGATGTGTTTCCGGAAAAAGGAAGCATCATACAGGGAGTCCACGCCTTTCAGCACGACGCCGTGTATCTCGCCCCCGCTCTTGAGAATGGCAGGCTTGTCCACATAAGCATACACCTGCCTCACCCCCTGCACGCCTCGCAGGTCGGCAAGCAAATCCGCGTCTGCCGAAACGGGCCGATCCGCATAAGCCACGGAATTTTCATAAGCCGTGACATTCAGATGCGCCATGAACCCGGACAGCTTGTCCGTGATTTCCTGCTTGAATCCAGTAACGATAAACACGGAAAGCAACATCACGCAAATCCCCAGGGCGATTCCTGCCACTGCGATTCGGACAATCGGCACCGACACGGAACCCGCCTGCTTTCCCCGAAGCATCCGCCTTGCTATGAACAATTCCAGATTCAAACCAACCAATTTTTAAGGCAAAAATACCGAAATATATTTTATATCCCGTCATTTCCGCCGGTTTTTGCAAATGCAACGCCATACGCGGAATGACAAATTTCATTTTGCAATCCGCAATCGATATAAATTTCTTTAATTATAAGTTAAAATAACTCAAACAACGATGACTTTCAATTAATTTTTGTATTATTGTTTCAAAATGTAAGAAATAAACCATCCAAATCATGCAAAATAATCTGATTGACAAACAGCTGGTGGAGACCATCATGTCGCAATGCGGCGTGACCGACCTGGACGAAGCCTCCATCCGGGATATTGTAAAAATCGCCAATTTGCTGGAGAAGGCAACCGGCACCAAATTCATCCGCATGGAAATGGGCGTTCCCGGCCTGGCTCCGTCCCGAATCGGGACGGAAGCGGAAATCAAAGCCCTCCAGCAAGGGGTGGCGCAATTTTATCCCATGTTGGAAGGTCATGCGGAACTGTCCCGGGAAGCCTCCCTTTTCATCAAGAATTTCATGGACATCGACCTCCGTCCGGAAGGCATCGTGCCCACCGTCGGCGCCATGCAGGCATCCTATGTCGCTTTCATGGCTTTGACGGAATTGCACGCGGGGAAAGACACGATACTGTTCATCGACCCCGGATTTCCGGTACAAAAGACCCAACTGGAGGTCATCGGCAAGCCTTACATCACGTTCGACATTTACAACCACCGGGGCGAACGGCTGGAAGCCAAGCTCCGGGAATACCTCGACAAAGGCAACATCGCCGGCATCGTGTACAGCAACCCCAACAATCCGTCCTGGGTTTGCCTCACCGAAACGGAGCTGCAAATCATCGGCAAACTGGCAACGGAATACGACACCATCATCCTGGAAGACCTTGCCTATTTTGCCATGGACTTCCGCAAGGACCTTTCCCGTCCCGGGGAACCGCCTTTCCAGCCGACCGTTGCCAAATACACGGACAATTACATTTTGATGATATCCAGTTCCAAGCTGTTCAGCTACGCCGGACAACGCCTCGGCTTGCTTTGCATCTCCAACGCGCTGTTTCACCGGAAATACGCACACCTGAAAGAACGCTATCATGCGGAAGAATTGGGTTATACCATTACTTATAAGTTGATTTACACCCTGAGTTCCGGCACGTCACATTCCCCTCAATATGCCGTCACCGCCATATTGAAAGCCGCCAACGAAGGGAAACTGAACATCCTGAGCGACGTGAAGGAATACGGCAAACGGGCAGAAACCATGAAAAACCTCTATCGGGCGGCAGGGTTCAAAATCGTTTACGAAAAAGACGGGACGGAAGACGTTGCCGACGGCTTTTATTTCACCATCTATTATCCGGGAATGACCGGAGCGCAGTTGGCGAAAGAGCTGCTGTATTACGGTATCTCCTCGATCACCCTGAAAGGGTGCGGCAGTAACCGGGAAGGTCTTCGCGCCTGCGTGTCGCAGGTCGGTCTGGACAAAATGGAAACGTTGCAGGAACGCATCCAATGTTTTGAAAAAGACCACCGATAAGCGGGTGTAAAAATACTCATTCCGGGAGCAGATGTGAAAATTCAGGGAGAATAACAAAAATAAAACCGGCATTTTTTGCAGTTCTGATTTTAAAATATAATTTTATACCCCGGAAGCGATTACAAAGCGTAATGAAAAGATTCAAATATTCAATAAATCATAATCTTTAAAACTATGGCAAAATTCAGAGGAGCTATTGTTGTAGACACAGAGCATTGCAAAGGATGCAGTTTGTGCGTGGTGGCGTGTCCGACCCATGTGATAGAGTTAAATCAAAACGTAAACGGCAAAGGCTACCATTACGCATACATGAAGAATCCGGAAGCCTGCATCGGCTGTGCCAGTTGCGGACTGGTATGCCC
>CAYNXE010000096.1:0-8483 GCA_964400995.1 uncultured Odoribacter sp. | reverse complement strand
AAACGCTTGCTTTTTTAAATTCTTCCCCTTTTCTTTGTTGCATCAATTCAATCCTTAAGAAAGATTGTTTGAATTATAAAGAGGAGTTGAGAGATAGGGCTCGATGAAACTCCGACAACCTCCGGAACTTTCCGAAAGGTGCCAAAACCCTGCCTGAATACAGGAGTTATAATTTAAAACAAAAGAAAGATGAAAAAAGCAGTTTATTTACTCACTGAAACCGACCGGAAAAACCGGAACCTTAAATTTTTCTCTCTCTTCGTATCTTCTATGGATATGCGCAGTATGCGCTGATTACTTCCATATTGCCCAGTCTTTTGCCGGACTACCAGGTAGTCCGCGACAATTATCCGGAATAAACATCAGACTCGATGTTTGTTCGGCTCATTGAACCTATCCGGCAACGAACCGGAACAGAGACAAATACCCAATGTAAACACACGATGATTATGAAAACATACGCAGAAATCAACGAAAAAATCAAAAACGGAACCGCTGTCGTACTGACCGCCGAAGAAGTATCCGAATTATCCAAAAGTCTCTCACCCAAAGAAATCGCCAAAAAAGTAGATGTCGTAACGACGGCGACCTTCGGGGCAATGTGCTCCTCCGGCGTCTTCTTAAACTTCGGTCACTCCAATCCGCCCATCCGGATGGAAAAAATAGAACTGAACGGCGTCAGGGTGAGCGGAGGACTGGCAGCAGTAGACACCTTTGTGGGCGCCACGGACTGCAATCCCGCAAACCCCGCCTATGGAGGGGGACACATCATCGAAGACCTGGTCAACGGCAAAGACATCACCCTTGAAGCCTGGGGCAAAGGCACCGACTGCTATCCCCGGAAACACATCAAGGCGGTCATCAACAAGGAATGCATCAACGAAGCCATCCTGTACAACCCCCGGAACTGCTACCAAAACTACAACGTAGCCACCAACACGACGGAACACATCAAATACACCTATATGGGCACGCTGCTCCCCAGGATGCGGAATGCGTCCTACAGTTCGGCAGGCGAGCTGTCACCGCTGCTGAACGACCCGGAATGCCGCACCATCGGACTGGGAACACGCATCTTCCTCTGCGGCACGGAAGGCTATGTGACCTGGAACGGCACCCAATTCAACACCTCCAAGCCGGTAAACGAACACGGCGTACCCATCGGCAACGCCCGGACCATCGCCGTCACCGGAGACCTGAAACAAATGAGCGGAAAATACCTGCGGGGAGCCTACATTGAAAAATACGGCATCACGCTCTACGTGGGCATCGGCATACCCATTCCGATACTCGACGAAGACCTCGCGCACCGGGTATCCATCCGCAACGAACAGATAGAAACAAACGTGCTCGACTACGGCAACGGCAACCAGCTGCTGGGCAAAGTCAACTACGCCGACCTGCAAAGCGGTACGATTGAAATCAACGGACACAAAATCCGCACCGCCCCCCTCTCCAGTCTGGCACAAGCCCGGGAAATCGCCGACCTCCTGAAAGGCAAGATACAGCAAGGAAACTTCCTGCTGACCGAACCGGTTCGCCCTATGCCGACAAACACAAGTCTGAAAGGCTTGACAGGAGAAGATTGAAACCGCTGATTGTAAAACCTCGTAATCGAAAAACATTATGATAAAAAAAGTGATATTATCCTTCCCGGTGGACGCAACCGACCGTTCACTGACCTACGACCTGGTGAAACTATACGACATCCGGATCAACATCCTGAAAGCCGAAATCCAGGCAGGCAAGTCCGGCAACCTGCTGGTGGAACTCGAAGCCGACGAAAACAAACTGGAATTGGGCATCCAATACCTGACAGAATGCGGCGTGACCGTCAGCCCGGTATCCAGCAAAGTTTCCTACGACGCCTCCCGCTGCATCGACTGCGGAATGTGCGCCTCTTCCTGCTTCTCGCACGCGCTGACCATCGGTGCGCCCGACTGGAAACTGCACTTCAACCCGGAGAAATGTATCGCCTGCAAACTGTGCCTGAAATCCTGTCCGCTAAAACTGTTCAGAATCGAATTCGCAGAATAAAATGGAATACGTCAACCGCACATACAGGCAACACTTCCGCAGCGACCGCTGGAACTACTTTGTCGCCGCCCACAAAGAAACAGACTTGTGCATCGGCGTCGACAAAAACTCCTGGCACCCGGACATCCCCGGCTTTGCCGACCGGTACATCCGGACACTGAGAACGGAAATGGACCAATGGATAGAAAAACACCCGGACTACGCCCGGGCGTTGGTTCCCTTTGCCGCTCCCGCCGATGCTCCGGAAATATTCCGGGAAATGTCCGCCGTGGCGGAAAAAAGCGGAATCGGCCCGATGAGTGCGGTTGCCGGTGCCGTAGCGGAAAAGACAGGACAGGCTTTGAAAAAACAATTCGGCATTCGCGAAATCATCGTCGAAAACGGCGGAGACATCTACGCCGACATTGCGGAAGACCTGGACATCTCGGTGTTCGCCGGCTCCTCCCCCCTGTCGGAAAAAGTGGGACTCCACATCGAAGCCGCCTTCTCCCCGCTGGGAATATGCACCTCATCCGGCACCGTCGGTCCCTCCCTGAGCTTCGGCAAGGCGGATGCCGTGATGATTGCCTGCCGGGACGTCAAGGCGGCGGACACCTACGCCACCGCCTTCGCCAACCGGATTCAGACCGCCGACGACATCCCGGACTGCATCGACCGCCTCCGGCAACAACAGGACATCCTGGCGGCAATCGCCATAAAAGACGACAAAATCGGCATCTGCGGACAATTTGAACTAAAACTATTTTAACACGCACAGACAAAACGATGATACAGGAAGAAATCAAAAAACGCATCCTGATACTCGACGGAGCAATGGGAACAGCCATACAGGCATATCGCCTGACAGAAAGCGATTTCCGGGGAACGGCATTCGCCAGCCATCCCGTCAACCTGAAAGGAAACAACGACATACTGAACCTCACCCGCCCCGAAGTCATCCGGGAAATACACCGGGCTTACATCGAAGCAGGCGCGGACATCATCGAGACCAACACCTTCAACTCGAACGCCATATCCCAGGAAGAATACCAATGCGCCAACCTGGTCTACCGGTTAAACTACGAAGGAGCCAGAAACGCCATACAGGCGATAGCGGAAAGCCGCTCCCCAAGGCAAACCTGGGTAGCCGGAAGCATCGGTCCCACCTCCCGGACCCTTTCGCTCTCCCCCGACATCAACCGGCCGGAATACCGCCCCGTCAACTTCGACCAACTGGTCGCCACCTACACGGAACAGGTGCGGGGACTGATAGACGGAGGCGTGCACCTGCTGCTGGTGGAAACGGTTTTTGACGGACTGAACGCCAAAGCCGCCCTGTACGCCATCGCACAAGTGCAGGAAGCCCAAGGCACCGACATCCCCGTGATGCTGTCGGCAACCATCAACGACAAAAGCGGGCGCACCCTGACGGGACAAAGCCTGGAAGCACTTTATACGGCAGTCTCCCATTATCCGCTGTTCAGCTTCGGACTGAACTGCTCATTCGGCGCAAAAGACTTGCTGCCGTTCATACAGCAACTGTTCCGGTCGCTGCCCTGTCCGCTGAGCATCTACCCCAACGCCGGACTGCCCAACGAAATGGGAGAATACGACGAATCCCCCGAACTGATTGCCTCCTACCTGCAGCAAATGGCAGCCGAAGGACTGCTGAACATCGCCGGCGGCTGTTGCGGCACCACGCCCGCCCACATCCGTGCCATACGGGACGCCCTGCAAGACATCCCGCCCCGCAGAATTCCGGAAACCCCGGCACAACTCGCCGTCAGCGGCCTGGACAAAGTCGTGGTGGACAAAGAACAAAACAATTTCATCAACGTCGGGGAACGCACCAACGTCGCCGGCTCCGCCAAATTCTGCAAACTCATCAAGGCAAAAGAATACGAAGAAGCCGCCCGGATTGCCCGGAAGCAAATCGAAGACGGCGCCGCCATCATCGACATCAATATGGACGACGCAATGCTCGACAGCGCCGCCGAAATGGCGACCTTCGTCCGCTACATCAGCAACGACCCGGACATCGCCAAAGCCGCGCTGATGATAGATTCCTCGGACTGGAACACCCTGCTGGCAGGACTGAAAAACGCACAAGGCAAGTGCATCGTCAACTCCATCAGCCTGAAAGAAGGCGAAGACACCTTCCTGCACAAAGCCCGGGAAATCCGCAAACTGGGGGCGGCAGTCGTCGTGATGGCATTCGACGAACAAGGACAAGCCGTCACCTACGAACGGAAAATCGAAATCTGCCGACGCGCCCATCGCCTGCTGACCGGGCAAGCCGGATTCCGACCCGAAAACATCATCTTCGACGTCAACATCCTGGCCATCGGCACGGGACTCGAAGAACACAACAACTACGGCGTGGACTTCATCCGTGCCGTAGCGTGGATAAAAAAGAACCTGCCCGGCTGCCGCACCTCCGGCGGAGTCTCCAACCTTTCGTTCTCCTTCCGGGGCAACAACCCGGTAAGAGAAGCGATGCACTCCGTCTTCCTCTACCACGCCATACAGGCGGGACTTGATATGGCAATCGTGAATCCCGCAATGTTGCAAGTCTATGACGACATCGAACCCCGACTGCTGCAACGGGTCGAAGAGGTCGTTTTGAACCAACGCCCGGACGCCACGGAACGCCTGATTGAAGTGGCGGAACAAATCAAAGGACAACAGACCCCGGACGGCAAACCGGAAAAAAGTGCGGAATGGCGGCAACTGCCGCTGGAAAACCGGCTCGGCTACGCCCTAATCAAAGGCATCACGGAACACCTGCCGGAAGACCTGGCGGAAGCGCTCACCGTTTACCCCTCCCCCGTGAAAATCATCGAGGGACCGCTAATGCAAGGTATGGACCAGGTAGGCACCCTGTTCGGAGCCGGCAAAATGTTCCTGCCGCAAGTAGTGAAATCGGCCAAAGCGATGAAATCGGCAGTCGCCATCCTCCAGCCCGAAATCGAAAAACACAACCTGGCGGAAAGCGGCGCGGTGCAACGCCACAAAATCATTATGGCAACCGCCAAAGGCGACGTCCACGACATCGGCAAAAACATCGTCAGCATCGTACTGACCTGCAACAACTTTGAAGTCATCGACCTGGGCGTTATGGTGGACAACCAGGACATCATCGCCGCCGCCAAGGCACACCAGGCAGACCTCATCGGGCTCAGCGGACTGATTACCCCCTCCCTGAACGAAATGGAAATGCTCTGCAAACTGCTACAAAAAGAACAGCTTCGCATACCCCTGATAGTGGGAGGAGCCACCACCTCGTCCGTCCACACCGCCGTCAAACTGGCACCCCTGTACGACGGTTGCGTCGTCCACGGAGGAGACGCGTCGCGCACCGCCGGCATCATCAAACGCCTGCTGACGGACCGGGAAAACTACGCCCGCCAAATCAAAGAAGAACAGGAAAACATCCGACAGCAATATTACGAAAAAACAGAACAACTCATTCCTTACCCCGAAGCACAGGCAGCCTCACCGGCAACCGGATTCAGCCGGGAAAGCTACCGCCAGCCGGCAACCTTCGGCAAAGACAACCTGTTCGTCCGGCAAGTCAACCTGCAACAACTGGCAGACAAAATCGACTGGACGCCCTTCTTCCACTTCTGGGGCTTCAAAGGCAAACACCCGGAAATCATCCAACAGAACGAAGAGGCGAACCGGACCTACCAAGCCGCCCTCGAAACCTTGGAAACAATCATCGCCCAACAGGAAATAGAAGCCTCAGTCATCGCGGAATTTTTCGACGCATACGCCGAAAACGACGAAATCGTGCTTGACGGCAAACACCGGCTTCCGATGCTCCGCCAACAAAAAGCGGACAGCGACCACTGGAGCCTGGCGGATTTCGTCTGCCCGAAAACATTCGGGAAAAGCACAGTCGGAGCCTTTGCCCTGAAAGTGAAAGACCGGACGCCGGGATGCGACTGCCACGACTTCCACCGGCTGTTGCGCGAAAGCCTGTGCGCCCGACTGACAGAAGCCCTGGCGGAATGGATGCAGGAACAAACGGGGAAAAACCTGCACCTGATTCGCCCCGCATTCGGCTACTCCGCCTGCCCGGACCACTCCCTGAAAAAAGACGTCTTCGACCTGCTGAACGCCCCGGAACGCATCGGCACGACACTGACATCCTCCTACGCCATCCGCCCCGCGACCAGCCTGTGCGGTCTGCTGATTGCACATCCGGAAGCCCGCTACTTCAGCATCGGACGCATAGCGGACGACCAGCTTGCCGACTATTGCCGGAAAAGAGGCATCAGCGAAAAAGAAGGCAAAAGACTACTGGGTTTATAATCATTCGTCACACCGTCAACAGCAAAATATGACCAAAGTTATCGACATCATCAACAAAAAAACCGCACCGTTCGCCTCCTTTGAACTGGTGCCACCCCTGAAAGGCAGCGACATCACCAAACTGTACAACGCCATCGAACCGCTGATGGAATTTGCACCGCCCTTCATCAACATCACCTTCCACCGGGACGAAATAGAATACCGCCCAAAGCCCGACGGGACATTTGAAAAAATCATCCTGACCAAGCGTCCGGGTTCCGTCGCCATCGCGGCAGCCATTATGAAACGCTTCCCGGTAGAAGTCGTCCCCCACCTGATTTGCGGAGGAGCCAGCAAACACCAACTGGAAAACGACCTAATCGACTTGAATTTCCTGGACATCCAAAACGTTATGGCACTGCGCGGCGACGCCATTCCCGGACAAAAATACTTTACCCCGGAACCCGACGGACACCGGTACAGCAACGAACTGGTCAAACAAATTCACGATATGAACCAGGGAATCTACCTGGACGAAACACTGACCGACGCCGTGCATTCCAACTTCTGCATCGGTGTTGCCGCCTATCCGGAAAAACACTACGAAGCCCCGAACATCGACATCGACATCGAAAACCTGAAACGGAAAATAGATGCCGGCGCCAACTACATCGTCACCCAAATGTTCTTCGACAACCGCAAATTCTACCGATTCGTCGAAAAATGCCGGGCGGCAGGAATCACCGCTCCCATCATCCCCGGCCTGAAACCCATTTCCACCCAGACCCACATCGAAATGCTGCCGAGAGCGTTCAGCATCGACCTCCCGCAAGAACTGATGCAAGAAGTGCGGAAATGCAAAGACAACAAAGAAATATACCAGGTAGGCATCGAATGGTGCACCGCCCAAAGCAAAGACCTGCTTGCCAACGGCGCGCCCGCCATCCATTACTACACGATGGGAAAAGCGGAAAACGTCCGGGAAATCCTGAAACGCTCCTTCTGACGGGGCGTTTCAGACACCACCCCGCACCGGAATCCGTCCATAAAAAAACTGGATGAAAGCCCATTGCCGGTCACCTCGGCAAAAACCTTCATCCAGTCTTTCATTTACTCACCCGACCTACTTCTCCAGATAAGCGCGAATCATCCACGCCGTCTTCTCCTTCTTCTCAATCATATCCTCCAGAAAATTCATCGTACCGGCATCGGCAGTCTTCTCCTCGTCCAATTGCTCGATATCCTTGCGGAGCTCACGAATCAGCGTATCAGTGTCCTCGCTGAGAATGGCAAGCATCTGCTTCGCCTCCGGCATCGGTTCCGACTCGCAATGCTCCTTAATCCGGTTGTGCTCCAGATACCCCGCCAGCGAACCCACCGGCCGTTCGTCCAAAGAACGGATACGCTCGGCAATCGTATCAATGTCCTCAATCAGACCATTGTACAAATCCTCCATAAAAACGTGATAAGAATGAAAACTCACCCCTTTCACATTCCAATGATAATTCCACGTCTTCGTCAACAAAATAAAATGGTCCGACAGCAAATTATTCAAAACCGTTTTGCTCGACTTCACTTGTCCTGCGTTCAATCCAATATTAGCAGCCATAACAAATCAATTTAAATTAGACTTCTTCTATGTAGACTTATAACGTAGGAAAACAAATAAAGTTCACCCCATCCACCCCTTTCTGCCCGACGGACTCATCCGACACGCGACACAATCAATACCTCCGGTCGAAACCGTCAATCTCGAAATAACGGTCGGCATCACTATCTCCCAGCAAATACTTGGCAAAATGAAACCACATCTTCCGCTGATAAAACTCATTGGCCTTATCCTGATAACCGTGCCGCTGACCGGGCAGCACCACCAAATCGAAATTCTTGCCCGCCTGAATCAACGCATTCGCCATCCGAAACGTATGCCCCGGATGCACATTATTGTCAATATCCCCGGTCACCAACAACAAATAACCCTTAAAATTCTTCGCCAACTCGGCATTCGTCGCAATCCGGCTCTTAAAAATCGTCTCCTCATAATCCCCCTTCACCGTATCCTTCACCGTCTTCTTCTCCTCCTTCAACCCATTATGCGTCTCTCCCCACCACCGAGTAGAAATATTATTGTCGTGATTGCCCGAAGAAGAAACCGCTGCCGTATAAAAATC
>CAYNXE010000095.1:0-8488 GCA_964400995.1 uncultured Odoribacter sp. | reverse complement strand
TGAACTACCGCACCAGATTTTAAAGAACAGCTATCGTTCAATAGCGGTGCAAATATATACACTTAATTTCTATTCTCCAAAATATACACACATAATTTTGGCATATAAATAAGATAAAAATTGTGCCGCAAAAACCAATTTGCGGCACAATTACAAAAGATAATTATTCTTATATACCTTTCAACGCCTTCAAGGTCTTGGCAGTTTCCGGATTTGAAGGACGAGTCATGTTGGCGGAAACAATCTTGCCCTCCCGGTCCAACAAAATAAACCTCGGAATTCCGGTAATCCGGTAGGCATCCATAAAAGAGCGGTCTTTCCCAAAAATCAATTGAATGCCTCCCAATTTATCCTCCTTCACCATCTTCTCCCAGGCAGCTTTGTCCTGGTCGCAAGAAATGCTCACAAAAGCGATGTTCTTGTTCCGGAACTGGTGCTCCAAGGTCTTGAGATGAGGCAGTTCATAGCGGCAAGGACCACACCAGGTAGCCCAGACGTCAATATAAACGTACTTGCCTGCCAAATCCGACAAACCAACTTCCTTGCCATTTATATTCAAGCACTTAAATACAGGAGAAGGCTGACCTACAGCTATCCGTTCCCATTTCTCACGAAGTTTGTCCAAAGCCACTTTCTTGTCTGCGGAAGCAACCTTTTCCTCATATACGGGGCGAATAATTTCCCAATGTGCCGTACCGTATTCCGTGATGTCCTTCATGGCAATGTCATGAACCAGTTTTTCGCACAGGGCCGGATCATTGATATTTTCCTGCACATAAGCCAGTTGTCTCTTCAAATACCCCTCCGGCTCAAAAGGCGTCAAATCCTTGGCAGCACAAGTATTCACGCCCTCCTGCAAAGCGCGAAGATACTCCGGCATATCTATCAGTTCAGGCTCTACCGCCAAAACGGCTTTCAACGCAGAATAATAATTTTCAGAAGGTTGATAAAGATTGTCCTGCGCATAATACCTGTAATACGAAGGATAGACAGGCAAAAAGGCATAAACCGAATAATGCAAGCGCTTTTTCTCCTTTGCCGTGAAAGCGGCGTCAAAAGCCATGGAATCCAAATAAGCAAACAGACGGGCTTCCTGCTCTGCCAATTGTTTGATAAACGCCTCTTCATCTACCTTGAAATCAGGGAACCGCAAAGTATTCGTGTTCAGGTATTCAGTTTTTTTAGCACCCGCACCCGTAAAAACAGGAACAGCCTGATGATCTTCCGCGTTCAATGCCATTTCCAAGCTTTTCCCCGGTTCAATAAACAACTTCACTCCCATTCGTCCGATACGAAGCGAAGCATAGCCGGGCTTTATATCCTCCGCCAACACGACAACGGCCGAACCGACGGAATCCAACACCGTTATGTAAGTTGAATCCGAAGTCACCACTGCAATTTCCGTATCGGGTTCCATGCCCGAAATACGCACTCCTACTGTAGTCCGAGAAGTCCTTCCGCAAGACATCAAGACCAGTACAATTCCTGTTAGAATAAAAATTTTTCTCATAAAAATAAATTTAATTTATAATACAATTATAACACTCAAGCGTTTTAAACACATCAAAATAAGAAACTTTAACCTGAATTTAACCTCCGAAAAGAACGCAAATCCCTCTGAAAATCGGAAAAATCCTTATATTTACATCAAAATTTTAATAGACGATACCATGAAATATTTGACAGCCTTGATCATCTGCCTGTTTGTTTTTTCAGGAATAGCCAAATCCGACAACGACAAACCGATTTCTGTAAATGAACTCCCTCAGAAAGCCCAGCATTTCATTCAACAGTTTTTTTCCGGCAACACCGTTAGTTATGCTAAAATGGAAAAAGAACTTTGGGATAAAAACTACGATGTCGTATTTGCAAACAGAGAAAAAATAGAATTTGACAAAAACGGAGAATGGAAAAAAGTCAGTTGCAAGCTCACGGTTGTCCCCGATGCCATCATTCCCCAGCAGATCAAAGATTATCTCGCGAAACAATTTCCGCAAGCCAAAGTATTGAAAATAGAACGGGAACACAAAGGATATGAAATAGAACTGGACAATAAACTGGAGATCAAATTCAATTCGCACTTTCAGGTCATCAAAATCGATGACTGAACCTGCACGATTGCCGAAATCCCCATTTCAAACGCTCAGTATCAAATGCAATGACAAACAAGAAGTTGCAAGTAATGGAATTATGGGAACGTAATTTCCAAGATACCGAAACATTCATTCAATTCTATTTTTCCCGAAAATACAGCGACAAACACGCACTGGTTTATGAGGAAAACGACAAGGCGTTGTCCGCTTTTCTAATGCTCCCCTACCCGATGAACTGGCAGGGCATTTCTTTGGATACCGCTTATATTTCCGGAGCCTGCACGGCACAGGAAGCACGCAACCGCGGATATATGACGCGATTGTTGAAAGAGGCTTTAACGGAAATGAACCAAAGGAAAATTGCCCTTTCAACACTGATTCCGGCAGAAGAATGGCTATTCGACTACTACGGAAAATTAGGCTATGCCACCGTCTTCGACTACTCTACGGAGAAATATCAAATGAACGAAGCGCAAAATAAGCCCGGACATACGCTTATCGTCAATTGTCCCCCCGCATACGACCCGGATTTTGCCAAAAGTCTATTTCCGTATTTTGAAAAAAAAATGCAATGCAGAACTTGCTGCATACAACATCCGGCAGAGGACTATCTGGCCGTCATCGAAGAAGCCTACCTTTCCGGGGGCAGACTGGCAGCCGTTCATGCCCCCGGCTTCGCTTCTCCCCAAGGCTGGGCTCTGGCCGTTCCGGAACAGGAAATAGTCCAAATAAAAGAATGGTTTTATGAATCCAAGCAAGCTCAAAAAGCCTTGTTGCAACATTTCTCAAACCTCTGGCAAAAGTCTACCATCGAATACAAAACCTTTCCCAATGGTAAAAACTCCCGGCATTACGGCATGGCACGAATCACAAATGCCGACCTCCTGCTGCAACGAATAGCGCAAACACGTCCAAACCTCTCCACATCCATAGCCTTACACGATACGCACCTTCCCGCCAATGAAGGCATCTATCTCCTGTCTCAAGGAGAATGCCAAAAAACAGCATACCGGAAAATACAAACGGATATCGAAACAGACATTCAGACTTTGACAAAAGCGCTGCTGGGGTATCACCCCGAACAATTGCCCCGAAATTTAGCAGACCTTGCCGGAAAACAGATTCCTTTCATGAACCTGATGATGGATTGACCTTCCGATCCAAACGGAAAGGAACTACCACCGTAAAGTGGCGTTTCTCCGTACTCCAAGCGCCTTTGTATTCCTCCAACAGACGGATAGCCTCCCGATCACAACTGCTCGAAAGTTTTTGCAACACTTTCAGATGCGAAATCCGACCTTTTTTATTTAAATACACACCCAATACGACATCTCCCTCCAAGCCCTCCAATCGAGCATCTTCAGGATAGCGCAACGATTCGGCGATATATTTGGCAAACTCTTCCTGTTCCTGAACGCCAGTCTCCTCCTGCTTCTCCCGTTTTTTGCCTCTGGAGGCATTCGTTTTCTCAAGACCGGCTTTTCGGGTCTTTATCATTCCTTGGGCACCCACCCAGGCTTCATCCCCCTCGCTTTCATCCGTGACAGAATAAAGTTTCTCCGGACTTTCTTCGGCTAACGTTTGGAATCTCCTCGCACTATCTGACGTCTGAATGCGGGCATCCTCGAACTGTTCGGAAGCAATCTTCACCGAATCCTCCTCGATCGCCACTGGAGCAACCGGCAAAGAAACGGGGCGCTTCTCCTCACGCTTTTTCATGCTCTCCGCCAATTCCATTTTACGCATTGCCGCCTCCTGTTCCATGGCATTCCGCAAAGCGATAATTTCTTCTTCATTCGCAATATACGGCATGATCCATTCCTCGGCGTCCTGCATTGCTTCAACTCCGTTTTCCATGGAAATCGCAGTTTCACGTTCACCGACTTCCGCCACCAGCACCGAATGCTCCGACCGACCGTTCAACAACAACCCGACTGCCACTGTCGCCAAAAGCAGGCAAGCAGCCGCCACACCCGAATACATCAAGGTTCTGAAATTCCTCCGCTGGGACATTGAACGATAGCGTATCTGCTCCTGCAATTCCCCGATGATTTGCCCGTGCGGTCCTTCCACCTCTTCCAGTCCCTCCAGCGCCTCATACAAAAAAGGATCTTGCAAAGCCTCCCGTTCCAAACGATTTGCCTCGTTCCCCTTTCCTCCTTCGGAAAAGTATGCCCCTATTTGCGTATATTCTTCCATGTCCTTATTTACGGATACCCTTTTTTTCCAAACAAATACGAAGATTTCTCTTGCCGTTCTGCACGCAACTCTTCACCATTTTCAAAGAAAAACCCGAAACCTTCTCAATCTCTTTATAAGAATGCTCTTCCATATAAAAATATTGAATGCACAACCGCTGGTTCTCAGGCAACGCCTCCATGCACGCCTTCAACGCCGTCTCTTGATGTCGTAAAAACTCTTCATCCATAGGATTGAAATCATCGCAAAATTCCATAAATTCTTCATCCAATTGCAACGAAAAATTTCCACTTCTCTTTCTCAACTCCATCAGACAATGATTTCGCACGCAAACATACAGCCAGGATTTGAAAACCTTTATCTCCTGTCTCAACACCTTTTCAAAAAGTTCCTCCCATATCTGCATGACAGCATCCTGTGCGTCCGGAATATTCTTCAAATATTTCAAAGCTACGCCATATACCAAAGGAAGATAACGACCATACAACTCCACCAACAACTCTTCCCGAGGGTTCTGGGCATATTTTTCCAATAGTTCACAGTCACTATATGTCTTTAATTCCGATTTCACGCCATATCAGATTAAGTAACAAAAGTATTAAAAGTCCACAAATATCTATATAAACAACATCAACACCAATTGGGCGAATATCACCCGGATAAACATGGATATCGGATAAACCGTCGCGTAAGCGACCGCCGGATTATCTCCCTCCACGGTAGCATTCACATAATTCAATGCCATCGGATTTGCCATGCTTCCGCATAACATGCCCGCCAATGAAGCAAAATCGATTTTCATGAACTTCAAAGCGCAAACGGCAACCAGCATCACGGGCAAAAAGGTGATTGCAAAACCCAAGGCAACCCACAATGCCCCCTCGGGGCGAAAAACCGTTTCAAAAAAATGCCCCCCGGCATCCAAGCCGAGACAGGCAAGGTAAATGGACAATCCCAACCCCCTCAACATCAAGTTTGCACTCCGGGTGGTATAAGTAATCATGTGCAAACGCGGCCCGAATGCACCCATCAGGATTCCAACAATGATAGGTCCCCCTGCTATACCCAGTTTCACTGGAAAACTCACCCCCGGAACGGAAAAAGGGATAGCCCCCAAAGCAAGGCCCAGCACAATCCCGACAAATACGGCAACCAGATTAGGCTCTTTCAAACTGACCACCCGATTACCCAGCACCTCTTCCACATTCCTGATTGCAGCAGCCTCCCCGACCACCGTCAATTTATCGCCCAACTGCAAGACCAATTCCGGGGTAGCCAGCAACTGAACCCCCGCCCTGTAAATCCGGGTGATATTAATGCCATAAGCATTTCGTAACCGCAAGGCACCCAGTTTCTTGCCATTGATTTCAAAACGAGTGACAACAATCTGCTGCGAAATCAATTGATTATCGATAGCATTCCAGTCAATGTCCCGCTTGTTCCAATCCCTCTTCTCCTCTTCCCCGAATAGGATTCTCATCGCCTCTTCTTCCGCCTCCGTTGTAATGACCAGGATATGGTCTCCCTCATTCAAGACCGTTCCCGAAGTGGGTATGGATACTTTCCCCTCCCTCCACAAACGCGACACGATAAAACGATGTGACGCCAATTGAGCGATCTCCTTTAAATTCTTCCCGAATATGCCCGGATTCCGGATTTCAAACCCCGCAATGAAAGTATGCTTGCTCTTATCCTCCACGACCACCGCCTCGGCAGAACGTTTCGGAAACATCTTTCTCAACACGATTATGGCGAGGATTACCCCTACGACGCCCAAAGGATAGGCGACGGCACATCCCAGTGCCGGATCCCCCGCAGCAATATTCATTTGTTTTAGCGTTTGTTGTGCAGCACCCAACGCCGGCGTATTGGTCACCGCCCCGCTCAAAATCCCGACCATGTCAGGTAAAGAAACACCGGTCAATACATGAAAAAACAAAGCCAATGCCGTCCCCAGCACAATAATCGACAACGCAAGCAAATTCAAGGTCATCCCTCCCTTCCGGAAAGAACCGAAAAAACCGGGTCCCACCTGCAACCCCAACGCATAAACGAAAATAATCAAACCGAAACTTTCCGCATAATTCAACATCTGCGGGTCTATGGACAATCCGAAATGCCCCGCAGCGATACCGGCAAAAAACACAAAAGTCACCCCCAGCGACACACCCCAAAGGGTGATTCTTCCCAATGCCAGCCCCAATGCGGAAATCATCGACACCACAACAACCGCCTGAATCACCGTATGCTCGACAAAAATACTATTCAACCATTCCATAACCCGTTTCTCATGAAATCGGCAACAAAGGTAATATAAATAAGAGGAAAAAAGAAGCAAGGAAACCAATCCTTGTTGTGTTAAAGATACCTTTAAGTTTCTGCTAAATGCTTATTATGAAACATTTTCACCTATATTTGCGTTGTATATGCAAATCACATCAGGATGATTTCATATCAATTAATATAAAACGACGCATGAGATTCAAACAACAAGCCTTAACCATCGTTTGTATCATTACGACAGGACTTTTTTCCTGCTCCCGAAAAAACACCATCCCCTCTCAAGTAGCCTACACGCCAGTCCCCGTTTTTACCATTCCGGACAGTCTTTTCAAAGAAGCCCGCATCGATTTTGCCCTGCATGAAGTAAAACCGGCTCAGTTCTATGAACCGGCACTGGAAATCAGAGACTCATTCTCTTACCGGGAAAAGCATTTTGTAGGAGTCTGTGAAGAAGACCTGTTCGCCCGGCGCCCGGAGTTGGTTGTAAACTTAGAAGACATCAAGGAAGGCACCTTTAATTTCCCACTCTCCGGAGCCAGGATTCTTTCCCATTTCGGACGGCGAAACGGACGGATGCACCAAGGGATTGACCTGAAAATCAACCGTCGTGACACCGTCACCGCAGCCTTCGACGGAATCGTCCGAATGGCAGGCTGGAGCCGGGGATATGGTAATGTCGTCGTGATTCGGCATTACAACGGATTGGAAACCGTGTATGCGCACAACACAAGACATTTGGTACATTCCGGCGACCACGTAAAAGCAGGAACGCCCGTCAGCATTACAGGAGAAACAGGACGCGCCACGACAGACCACCTGCATTTTGAAGTACGGATAAACGCAACTCCCATAGACCCCAGATTATTGATTGATTTTGAAAGTCAGACCCTGCAACAAAAACGCCTGGTCTTTTCATTGGACGAACAAGGAAAAATCAAAATAACCACCATCTGAGCATCCATGGCTCCGGAGGCAAAAGCCCCATGTTTTCCACTCGCTTCTTTTTATATCTCCCTGCCCCGGCAAGATTCATGGATCACTTTATTCAGAAACTTCCAATCAAAGAATTCAGATTCGTCATAAACAAACGGACGGCAATGGCCAGCAGGATAATCCCGAAAAATTTACGCATCACATAGATTCCGCTCTTCCCGAATAACCGCTCAACATAATATACATAGCGCAACACCAGATACACCACAAGCATGTTCAATGCAATGGCGATGATAATATTCAAGACGTTGTATTCCGCCCGCAAAGAAAGTAATGTTGTAAACGATGCAGCCCCCGCTATCAAAGGGAAGACTAAAGGAACAATTGTCGCAGACCCGCAAGGACCGTCGTTTTTGAATATTTCCACACCAAAAATCATCTCAACGGCAAGCACCAGCAAAACCAATGCTCCAGCCACCGCAAAAGAAGATATGTCCACATTAAACAACGACAATAACGCCTGACCTACAAACAGAAAGGCAACTAAAATGATAAAAGATATGATTGCAGCCTTTCCGGCCTCCACTTTTTGTTGTTTTTCACGCAAACTGATGATAATCGGGATTGCCCCCAATATATCAATAACCGCAAACAAAACCATAAAAGCACTGATGACCTCCTGAAAGCTAAAATAAATAGACATTGCAACTACTGTTTTAAATAATACACAATTCAATTGAGTTGTTAAATTTCAAACAACAAAATTACAACTAATTTTGGCAATGTCATCGTTTATTTCCCGTAAAATTTCAGATTATTTTTTATCGAAATCTTTTGCCTATCCTCAGAACAATAGACAGCACACAAACTCTGGCTCCCCCCAATAGCCTTCCCCCGCATCTCGTAGCATGAGTCCATATAAAATAAAAGGTCCCGGCGACCTTAATGGTAACCGGGACCCCTGGAATTCGGCGCCGACC
>CAYNXE010000094.1:0-8506 GCA_964400995.1 uncultured Odoribacter sp. | reverse complement strand
TTGAGCAGCGACATCGTTCCGTCCGTCCATTTCATCGGTTGGCGGATGCCGAGGGATGCCGACGATGACATTGTTTTGCTGTCGTACCATTTGCTGTTGTAGCTGTCGTACTGATTGCTCCGGTTGTAGCTGAACGGACTGACATCCAGGGAGAACTGGGATTTCAGGGAGGCGTTCTGGGCTTTCAGGTTCAGTTGCCGCTGTTCCAGGGCGAGTTTGCTTTGGATGAGGGACGGACTATGCTCGTAGGCGATGTTCAATGCCTTTTCGAGCGTCAGGATTTCCTGTGCCGGAGAGTGGCTGATGCCACAAATGACAAGGATGGCCAGTGCGAAAGAATGTTTTAGCATAGATATGTATTTTACGTTTTTATTCTGTATTTACTCATTGGCTAAAGTGAATTTCACGGCGTCCGCGAGGACATAGCGTCCGGAACCCTTGTCCGTCAGCGTAATCGTGACGGGGCCTTTGGATAGGTAGAAATTGCCCCACACAATCCAGCCGCTGTTTTCCCGTTCCAGGTCGAGGGTGATGCTTTCTTTCTCGTTGTCATATTGGATGGTATAGGTCTGGTTGCGTTCCTCCCGGTCCCTGCGCCCCGGACCTCTCATATTCTGCTTGGGGTTCCAGATGGACACTTCATAGTAGCCGGCTTTGGGAATGTCGGCGGTCCACTGCACGGCATTGCCGCCGCTCCCCTTCCTTTTGTACAGGGCGGAGTGGATGGCTTCGCCATAGCAATAGTCGGCGGCGATGCTTGTCCATTTGGCGGGTCCCCACCAGGGATTGAAGTTTTTGTATTTCTCTCCGTCGGTCTTCTGGAACAAGTCTTTCAGCAAATGCCGGTTGTTGGAAGCGATGGTCCTGAAATTGCCGTCCTCGTTGTCGATGATGATTTCTTTCGAACTGGGGTTGAAGGCGGCGGGAGCTATCGGAAACGTGCCGGCAATCGTGTCCGTGACGGTGGTTTCGATTTTGGGGAAATTGAACATATAAGACGCCGGCAGGTTGTGCGAGATGTTGGTGTAGATTCTCACGCTGGCGGGACGGTCGTCCACGATAATCTTGATTTCCCGTGCCTGCTTGGCGGGGATGACGTAGTTTTCCGATATGTTTTCGTTCGATGCCATATTGAAGCCTCTTCCGCCTCCTCCGCGCGGGCCTCCCCTGAAATCCCCGCCTTGCTGGATTTCGGCGGTGATGATGCCGTCAACGTCGGAGGGGTTGTTGACCTTGAACCGGATTTGGTATTTGGTGACTTCATCCACGACCACCTGGTTGGCATCCACGTCTTTGACGTAGAGGGTGGGCGAATGGTCCTCCGTGTACCATTTCCGCAGGAAGGACTCCAGCCGGACACCGTACAGGTCTTCAAATTCCCAGACAAAGCGTTCGAACGGGATGTTCGTGAAGCCGTGCTTCTTGAAAAAAGCCTTTAGAAAATCGTTGAAATCCTCCGGGGGCATCTGGGTGTTGATGTAGTTCTTGAGCGCCTTGCTCTTCAGTTTCAGCAATTCATAGAAAATCTCGGGCTTGATGTCGGCATCCGAGGTGGCGGTCTTGAAACTGTGGCTTTCCAGGTAAAGGTTTGCCCGCTGCTCGTTGTTGATGCTGCCCTCCCACCACGCCAAGGGGTATCTTTCCGAATACACGAATCCGGTATGGGCGAAAAACATCGGGGTGATGTGGTACGGGTTCACCGTTTTGTTTGTGCTGAACCAGCCTTGCTGGATGCTTTCGTTGAACAGGACGCGTTCGAGGAAGTTCCGGAAAACGTTGATGGTCATCTCTGTTTCGTCGAGTGTGCCCTGGTCGCGTCTTCTCCAATACTGCATCCTGGATTTTTCCGCCGCAAAATCGGCATCCAGTCTGGCACCCCGTTCCGGCAGGAACACGATTTCCGGCTGGACGTATTCCGTGTACCCCTTCCAGTTGCGGACGTAGGAGGTGAATTGCACCGGCGTTTCCGCCAGGACGAACTTCCGGAAAGGATAGTCCCTGCCCTTGGCGACTTCCTGGTCGTTCTTCCATTCCCGAATCAGGGCGGGCAGCGTGTCCTGTATGGCTTTGAAAGACTTGGAAAAATAATCGTGTCCCTTGAAATACAGGATTTCATAGTCCACGGAATCCACACTCAGCGTTTTTTTCTCGTAATCGGCAATGGTCAGGCTGATGCCGGGGAGGGGATGCGGGGACGTAAAGACCGTCGTCCCGTTGTCCTCCCTGCCGGTGCCCTGCGACAAGACCGTTTTGCCGGGCTTGTTGTGGACGGTCAGCGTATAGCGGGTGAAATTCTTTTCGATATTGTAGGGGGTTGCCGGATTGACGGGCGGAGCGGCAACCGGATACCACAGGCATTCGGGAGTCAGCAGGGTGAAGCGTTCGTCCAGCCAGGCGTATTTCTTTCCGAACCGGTAAGGCACGTTCTTGACGGCATTGTCCAGGTAGACGGAATCGCTGACGTCCGAATAACAGATGTTTTCATCGATGTCTCCGGCATAGTCGATGTTGAGCGTGAGCTCTTCCCGGCTTGCCAGCGGACGGTTTATCAGGACAACCTGATTTTCGCGGGTAAACGATAGCGGGCGGTTGTTCGCCCGAATGAAATTGATTTTCAGCGCCGGATTCAGATAAAGCACAATCCGTTCCAGCGTGTCCCGGTTGTTGTTGGTGATTTTGATGACGCTTTCTCCCTCCAGGCACCGCGTTCCCACCGAGACGGTCAAGTCGTGCGCGAGGATGCTGGCTTTTTTCTCGTTCCCGTATTTGTTGAACGTTTCCATCTGCTGGCTCCGGGTGGCCATCTGCTGCTGGTAGTGCGACGTGTAGAGCCAGCCGGTGGCGAACGCGAAGAGCAGGAACAGTCCGCCCAGCGTGTTTACGATGACGGTTTTCCACGGCTTGTGGGGCAACCTTTTGACCAGGGCAATGGTGAAGCAAATGAAGCCTATGCCTGCCAGCAGGTAAACGGTCCTTTGCAGCAGGAAGCGGCTGAGGTCCACGTGTCCGATGACAGCCGAGAAAATCGCGGGGATGTGGACGCCGAAGAAATCAAAGACGCCGAAGAGGACGTCGGACAGTTTGAAGAAAACCGTTCCGGTGATGCCCAGCATAACGATGAACGTGATTGCCTGATTCTTGAACAGGCACATCACGGTGAACGACAGCCCCAGCACGAAAAGCAAGGAGGGCAAAGATATTGTGAACAGATAGAACAAGTAAGGGAACAGGCTGAACGGCGAATGGTTTACCGCCACGTTGAAGAATGCGGTAATCAGCAGCATAATGGCGTTCAGGGACAGGAACACCTTTACGATGCCCCACGTCTTGCCGACGATGTAGTCCGCATTGCTCATCGGGCGCACGTAAATCACCTCGGCGGTGTCCAGCTTCTTGTCTCTTTTCAGGAAACTGCCCGCCAGGAAAATGACGATGACCGACTGGGCGATGTTGTAGTAATAGACGGACACGAAAGGCATCAAGGAGGTCAATGCCATTCGGGGCCAAGTGTATTCCGTTTTATTGACGATGCCGGTCTGCCA
This sequence comes from uncultured Odoribacter sp., assembly GCA_964400995.1. GTDB lineage: Bacteria > Bacteroidota > Bacteroidia > Bacteroidales > Marinifilaceae > Odoribacter. Next base: position 4,964 of record CAYNXE010000094.1, on the reverse strand, counting down.
AAGGACAAGGGTTCCGGTAATGGCAAGCAGCGCCAATATGGCGAAGATTCGGAACAGCCAGCTTCTTCGCAGCAGTTTCACCTCGTATCGGGCGATGGTATGGATGTTGTGCAGGTTCATTTTCTGTCCGTATGTTGGTTTGCGTCAATTGAACAATTCTCCTCCGATTTTTTCACTATACATCTCCATTTTGTCTTTCAGCAGGAAGTCCATAAAATACACGTATGCGTGTTCGATGTTGGGAACAATGGGTTTGCCCGTGAAGCCTTCCAGTTCCTCCGTCACGACCTGTATGTCCCAGCCGCCTTCCGCCGGAATGGTGGATATGATCGGATATTTTTCTTTCACTTCCTGCAACTCCCGGTCGGTGACGAAGATTTCCCACACCTTGCCGGTGGCGAGCTGAATCATATCGTCCGGCGAACCCTGGAATTTCAGCTCTCCCTTGTTCAGCAGCGCCAGGTTCTTGCAGGTGCTCGAAATGTCGCCCACGATGTGGGTGGACAGGATGATGATGACGTCCTTGTCGCTGACTTCCGACAGGATGTTGCGGAAGCGGATGCGTTCCTCCGGGTCGAGACCGGTGGTCGGTTCGTCCACGATGATGACCTTGGGGTTGCCGATGATGGCCTGGGCGATGCCCAACCGGCGCTTCATACCGCCGGACAAGCGATTCGCCCAGCGGTCGCGGACTTCGTACAGTCCCACCTTGCGGAGCATTTCATCCACGACTTCCGCCCTTTTCCGGGTGCCCTTGATGCCTGCCAGCCCCGCACCGTAGTCCAGAAACTCCCAGGTTTTCAGCTTCTCGAAAAAACGGAAGTCCTGAGGCAGATAGCCCAGAATGGAACGAATGGCCTTTCGGTCGCGCAAAATATCGTAGCCGTCGAAAAGACTGGTGCCCGAGGAGGCGTTTTGCAACAAGGTCATAATTCTCATCAGAGACGTTTTCCCGGCTCCGTTGGGACCCAGCAAACCGAACATCCCCGGCTCGATGTCGAGGTTCAGGCAGTTCAACGCCTTGTGGCCGTCCGGATAGACTTTGGTCAGGTTTTTGATTTTGATTTTCATAATGCTTCCGTTTCAATCGCTTTTTTCCTGCAAAATGCCATTGGGCTTCTGGTGATAAAAATAATAAAAGATGTCAATCTTGGCGAATATATATGGCTTTTTATAAAATATTTATAATTAGACAGCCCGCACAAAGGTGGCTCATTACTATTTTTAACAATACTCCTTTGCTTAAGACAAATTTTTCGGGGATAGGTTTATGGAGTTTGTGAAGTTTTAAAGTTCATAAAGTTTATAAAGTTTGGGGGCGTTCGTTTCCCGCTCAAAAGCCGGTGAAGATTCGGTGAAGAAAGGGAACACCTCCTATTCACCTCCTATACAACTCCGATTCACAACTGATCTGAATAAGTTGTATATAGGGAGTGAATAGGGGTTGTATCGGAGGTGTAGCGAATCTTCACCGAATCTTCACCGGTACTTCACCGGTACTTCACCGGTACTTCACCGGATAAAAAGCAGAAAGCGCGGGGGATGAAATGTTGAATTCGGTGGGTTGTTTTTGTGGAAGTTCTGCGTAAATGGGGAAGCATTAACCAATTAAAACGGTCGATTTTATTGGTGACCTTTTTTAACATGCGGCGACAAAAGTAGTAAAATATTCATTCCTTACAATATTGTTATATTCAATTTTTTACACTTTTTCATTTTATATCTCTGCAACCGCAAAATACGCCTTTTTCATTCCCAATAAAATTGACCGTTTTTATTTTTCGTGCAAGTGGGTGTTTGCTAATGGATTAAATGAATGGGGAACCATAAAAATGGATATTTTTTTATCACTATAAATCTATTTATTAACCACATTAAATTTTAAAAACATGAACATTTTAAATTATTTAAAAACGTTCGTAGTCGTAGTCGTTGCTGCAATGGCATTCACAAGTTGCTCAAAAGAGCAGACTTCATTGTCTATTTATGATTTTCAGGGAAGAGCAAAAATCATGGGGCATGTTTCATATCCTGTAAGAGAAGAATACCAAAAAGATTCGGAAACTCCTGCTATCCCCAAAGTAATATGGGAGTCCGCAGCCAATAAGCAACTCTTTATAAAAATCAACAACAGCAGCTTTGTTCGTGGAGAAGCAGGCGTTACTGTCATTCAGACCAAAACAGATAAAAATGGAAATTATGAAATTGAGATTCCTGTACCGGAGGAAGGGGTAAGAGTGGCAATACAAGGAGAATCTTTTATTGGTAATTGTAACTTGTTTGTCAAACTGGACAATCAGGGCAAGGAGCAATACAAACTCCAAGAAGGTGTGTTTTATATGGACGCGGAAGATGTTAGTCTTGAACCGAATGAAATTGTATTCTATAACTTAAGGTATGATGATTTTGATGCGCGTGAGCTGGAAGAAGAAGAGGAGGAGGAATCAGTTAGGGCACTAACTGTTCAAGCAGGATTAGGTTCTTTCGATACCGATGGCGATGTTTATTTTAAGTCCCAAAGTGGTATAGAAGTAACCCTTACCAATGGAAAAGATTCCTGGAAGAATACAACAAATTCTTATGGATTAGCTGCATTTTTTGTGCCGAGATCTGTAGGAAACGTTACGATAACAGCAAAATATGCTTCATCTTCATCTTTTAATTTTTACGATAGATACAATCAGCAGTATAGTATAACTGGAGGAACATGGCAGCAATACTACCGAAATGATGTTAATCAGTCACAATCAGTAGACCTTTCTTATTATTATTCAACAATTAAAGTAAAAATGGTATATGTTACATCAACATCGAAGAACGGTTATTATTGGAGCGATTATTCCTGGAATTATGCTGATTTTGAATGATAAACGATAAAATGGAAAACATGAAAAAAACATTACTTATACTCTTGGCAGGCTTGCTTCCTTTGATGAACGCAAATGCCCAGGAGAATACAACAGAAAAAGTTGAGACAAAGGCAACGAAACAATACCTTCCGGAGAAAGGCGATTGGGCGGTAGGTGTGGATGTGGTTCCTTTGTTGAATTATGTTAGTTCCATATTCAACAAAAAAGATAAGCCGTTGAAACATCTGAGTGGAACGCCTTTTACAAAAACCGGTAAATTAAGTGAGGTATTTGAGGATACAACCAAAAACTTCAAAACCTTGATGCCGGATGTTTCCATTATGGGAAAATATTTCCTGACCAATAAGTTTGCATTACGTGCCAACATCGGCTTAAAACTCAGCTCTGAAACGGAGCGGTATTATGTGGATGATGACAAGTCATTCATTTCAAATCCATTGGGCGAAGCAAAAGTTGTAGATAAAATCCGTACCAACAGAAGCGGGGTCAGCATCTTGTTGGGAGGTGAATATCGTAAAGGAGAGAGAAGGATTCAAGGCGTTTTCGGTGCCGGTATATTATTTGCTTTCATGAACGACAAAGTAAAATACGACTATGGCAATCAGATGACCAACATAAACCAAAATCCGGGAGTGAGTGACGAGGCGCAATTACCGGAAGAATCTGAGGAACAAGAGCTTCTTCGTGATGGTTATCGTGTATTAAGCCGTTTCAACACCGGGGCCAACTTTTACACTGGGATTACCGGTAGTGCCGGCGTTGAATGGTTCGTTGCTCCGAAGATTTCTTTAGGTGCGGAAGTGAATCTAAGCCTTTACTACTTGTGTGGCAGAAAGATATACGTGGAAAGCGAAGGCTATAATGCCACGCTCAACCGGATTGAAAAGCGTACGGATTTGATTTCACCGGGAACCAGAGGTTTTTATATGACGACAGAAAGCCTCGGTGGTTCGTTGAGCCTGAACTTCTATTTTTGATATACGGAATCTGTATTCTGTGAGCCTGTCTAACTCAGACAGGCTCTTTTTTTGCCCCGATGCGCCGTTACTTTTGGAAAATCTCCCGGATGACCTGGATGCTTTTGATGTTGAAGTCGATGCCGAGGTGGGTGGTGTAGAAGAGAAAGATGATGTCGAGGAGGGTGTTGCGGGCGGACTGGTTCAAGGGGATGTCTTTTGCTTCGTGGACGGGGCAGGTGCACAGTCTGTGTATGGCGGTCGCGGTGTTCGGGCCGGAGATGCGGGCGGCTCCGTCGTCCGCCGGATGAAAACCGCCGTCCTGGATGCTGAACACGTAGCCCTCCTGCCAGGATTCCGAGTGGATGCGGTAGCCGATGAGTCCGGCGAGACGGTAAAGGAACAGGAGGTTGAAATTGCCGATGCCCTGGGTGGCGGAGTTCAGGTATTCCACGGAACGGACGACGAATTCAAACAAGGCTTCGTTTTTGCCTTCGTTTTTCAGCAGCAGGTCGAGCACTTCCCCCCACAGCAAAAGGATGTTCATCTTGACCACGTCGAAGTACAGGGCGGGTAGGTTGAGCAGCGGGGAAATCGTGTTGAGTTGCTGGAAACGGCTTCTTTCGTTCCCGGAATATTCGATTTCCGATACCTGCATAAGGTGTACCGGGTTGTTCTTCCGCTTGAACAGGAAAGAGGGCGACATCAGGGAGAGGTAGCCTTTTTCCAGGGAATAGACGTGGATGATTTTCCGGGTATCCGAATAAGACTGTGTTTTTAATATGACGGCTTTGCAGAGCTCCACTTGAAACGGTTTTAGGGCATATCCGGGGCAACGGTTTTCAGAAATTCCGCCAGTTTGTGCGTCGCCCTGCCCCGGTGGCTGATTTTGTTTTTTTCCTCCATAGGCATTTCCGCAAAACTTTCCGCATATCCCTCAGGGCGGAAAACGGGGTCGTATCCGAATCCGGCGTCGCCGTGCGGCTCCGTCAGGATTTCTCCGTCCACGCGTCCTTCAAAAAGATGTTCCTCTCCGTTCAGAATCAGGGCGATGACGGTGCGGAAGCAAGCCTTGCGCTGCGAGATGCCCTGCATTTCCTCCAGCACTTTTTCCATATTCTTCCGGGAATCCTTTTCG
>CAYNXE010000093.1:0-8613 GCA_964400995.1 uncultured Odoribacter sp. | reverse complement strand
GTTTCATACAATGGGGAGAATTTTCGGATGAAACAGGAGGAGGGGTCGATGCGCTGTTCCATTTTTTTCTCGAAATGTCCCTTTTTGTTTCTGGAGTATAATTCGATTTTGACCGGAACCTTGGGGTATGGGAATACAACGGATTCCGGGAAGGCTTTTTGAATCTGCCCGGCTTCTTCGGTGGTTTGCCATTCGTTGAACAGGGTACAGAAACTACGGGAGTAAATGACCTTGTTGCTGGCGAGATCGATGATTTTGAACATTTGCACCCCGTAGCCGGTAGTATCCAGCAGGGAGACTTTCGAACCTGCCCAGTAGGGTTCTTCTTTCAGCTCGTCGAAAAAGTAAGTTTCTTCGTTTTGGCTTCCGCAGTGGTAATAGTCAAAACGGAGCGTTTTTTCCAGGAAGTATTTTTCAAAGGTCGCCTGGGCGTTGAGGATTCCGGGCAACAGAATGAGCAGGAATAAAACGATTTTTGCGTTCATATTTTGAGGGTTTGAAGGTTAATAGCTTCTGTCGTACCAGGAGTCTTTTTTCGTCAGTTTCAAATCTTGCAACATACTGGATCTGACGTTGATTTGAAAGTTGTAGGATTGGTGGGTTCCGAACGGAATGCAGGAAAACCGCATCTCCCAGCAGTGCAAATCCCGTGTAAGGTTAAAACTGGTAGCGGTGATTTCCTTTTGCTGAAAGTCATATCCTGTGCTATACCCTAATTTCCATTTGGGGGTCAGAGAGATGTCGCCGTTGATGCGGACCATTTGGGATATGGTGGTTTTGCTCAACGGGTGTCTGGCTCCCGGGTCGGGATTCCGGGTGTAGTTTTTGGAATAGTTGAACGTGTAGTCAAGGCTGATGCTCCAGGGTACTTCAAAATCCATGTAGTCTTCATAATGTCCGTAGCCTGCATCTATTAGTTTGGGCTCTTTTTCTGTTTTCTTTTTGCCTTTGTCTGAGGAGAATTGTATGCCGGAGGAGGCGGATACCCGAGTGAGCCGTCCGACGCCTCCGTTGTATTTGTTGATACGCACGGCATTGGCATTGATAGCATAGGGATCCAAAGTTCCGGAAAGGTTGATGTTGACCCGGCTGTTGAATACTTTTGTACGGGCGGACAGTTGGATAGGCGCCCAGCGCATAGAGTCTGCAAAGAAGTTGTAGCTGGACGAAAGCCGGAAACTTTCCAGCAGTTTGACTTTTTTGTATTCTTCTTTGCCGGTGGTATCCCGGTCGTTCCGGATTTTCATTTCCACGTTGTTGTCGAGGCTGAGGCTGAGGCTTCCGGATTGTTGCGAACGTTCCGAACCGGTCGGAGTACCGTATATCTTTCCTTCAAAAATGGAATATTTCTGTTCGACGCCGTTTCTGTCCAGGTAGGTTTTCCAATAGTTTTTGGGGTCGATGCCCAGATTTGGAGCGTAGGAGATGCTGGCACTAGGGCGTATTACGTGCCGGATAGCAAATACTTTGGCATCCGGTTTGAACTGGTACATACCGTAGATTGTCGGATTGTAGGACAACGAGGCGCTGACCGTATAGTTGTGGGCATAGTGCAGTCCATAGATGGTGTCAATGGGGTTGTAGCCGTAGTTGGGCATGGTGGAGTCGGCAACCCAGTTTCCTTTGCGTATGGAGCTCAGATAAGCCACGCCTTTGTAGGAGAAAGAGGGGGAAAGGGAGAGGTCTTTCAGCAGGTTGAAGCTGGTGCTGAGGGGTATGGAGTGCTGAAAGCCGTTCTGCCAGTCCCGGGCAAAGTGCTTGAACGAATTGCCCAATTCAGACTCTTTTGTTTGTATCGTGTTTCTGAGTTCGGCGTTGTAGGTGAAGCCGATGTTTTCGTACCACCTGATTTTTCCCACGCGTTCTTTCCGGCGGAAAGGGTATATCTGGGATACCCGGAAGTTGACGTTCGGGAAAGAGAGCGAGATAGAAGAATCCCGGCTATTTTGGTTGTGGGTGAAGCTGGCGGTGAGGTTGAACGGTTTGTCCGGCCATTTCTTACTCCACGAAATACTGGATTGCTTGCGTTGGTTGGCAATGTCGTTGAGGTTGGTGCCGGAATTGTAATAGTTGTCGTTTGCCGACGACATATCGACGGATGCCGAGAAAGTTGTATAGGGATTTGCCTTGGCGTCCTGGGAGTGCGTCCAGTGGAGCGACCAGTCTTTGGACTGCCTGTAGTCTTCGGTGTGTTTTTCTCCGGTATGGTTGCGGCTCATGGTGAAATTGACGTTGCCACTGAATTTGTAGCGTTTCCGGTAGTTCGACCCCACGTTCAACGCCCACGACCCGTTGGTGTAGATGGTTCCTGTCACCGCCAGGTCTACGTAGTCATTGATGAACCAGTAGTATCCTCCGTCCCGCAAGTTGAAACCTCTTAATCTTTCTTCGCCGTATGTGGGAATCAGTATGCCGGACGTTCCTTTTTTGGTGATAGGGAAGAAGCCAAACGGAATGGCAATCGGAAGCGGTACGTCTTCTATGTAAAGGTTGGCGAATCCGGAAACCACTTTTTTGTCCTTGATGAGTTTGGCTTTGCTCATTCGGATGTAAAAATGGGGGTGGTCGTGGTTGTCGCAGGTGGTGTACCAGCCTTCTTTGACGCAATAGACGGAATCCGACATTTTCTTGGTCAGTTTTCCCTGGAGATAGCCTTCTCCTTGCTGGGTGACAATTTCCTTGATAAGTCCTTTTCCGGTTTTGAAGTTGTAGCGCAAGTCAAGACTTTCAAATTCCTGCGATTTGTCTTTGAATACGGGTTTTCCGCTGATGACTCCCGCCGAATCGGCCACTCCGGAGGCGTATGCCATGTTGTTGCCCATGTCCATGAGAATGGAATCGGCTTGCAGTTCGGTGGACATGTATTTGACGAATCCGTTTTTGAACAGGATCATTTCTTTTTTGGGAATGGAGAATTTGATGGAGTCGTCGGCTTTGTAGCTTATGATGTCGTTGAACAGGGGCTTGGCTTGCACGGTGTCTTGTTCGATTGCGGAATGTGCTACTTCCGTAGAATCTGCCGCATGGTGTGTTGCCGTGATTGTCGTGTCTTGTCGTGCGGGTGCGTTTGTTTTTTCCGCGATGTTCGGAACGGAGTCCGTGCCTGATGCCTGTATCTCCTTGTCCTTTCGGTCGGTGGTTTGCTGTGACGAATGCAGGGAATCCTGGGCGGTCGTATCTGTTCCGGACAGGTCGTTTTTGCCTGTCGTGTCTTGTTGTGCGGAGGGATGGGAGGCAGGGATAATTTCCTGTCTGTCTTGTGCGGAATGTGACGCAACAGAGCAAGCGGCCATGATTAAAATGACAGAAATCGTAATAAAATAGGCTATGTGTGCTCTAATTTGCAATTTATTATACTATTTTTGTGATGAATAAATACATACCGCTTTCCGTATCGGGATTGCAAATGTAAGAAATATTGATTGTTAATAGCTAGCATTCTTTTTAAAAAGTTTTAAATATCATGATAATTAAATACGGACTGTCCGGAATACTTTTGTTTTTACTGACCGTATTTTCTGTGGATGTATCCGTTGGACAACAGGACCTGGGGAAAATCAAGCGTGTTTGCATTGATGCCGGGCACGGGGGGAAGGACCCGGGAGCGGTGGGGGCAAAGGCGTACGAGAAGAATATCGTGTTGTCGGTGGCGTTGAAATTGGGGAAGCAGATTGAAAAGGCTTATCCGGACATTAAGGTCATCTATATCCGGAAGACGGATGTTTTTGTCGAGTTGACGGAACGGACCCGTATCGCCAAGACCCAGAAAGCCGATTTGTTTATATCGATACATGCCAATTCGTTGGATGTCAAGAAGAATCCCAAGGGAAAGTATGTAAAGGGCGTGGAGACTTATGTGTTGGGTGCCAATAATTCCGAGCATAATCTGCAGGTGGCTATGAAGGAGAACTCCGTGATTCATTATGAGGACAATTATTCTATGAAATACGAGGGGTTTGACCCTTCTCGGGCGGAATCTTATATATTGTTCAGTATGCTTCGGAACGTGCATCAGGACAAGAGCATGATTTTGGCTTCCATGATTCAGGATAATCTGGTGAAAACGACTTCGGAAAAGGATCGGGGAGTGTGCCAGGGACCTTTGTGGGTGCTGAAGGATGTTGCCATGCCGGCGGTATTGGTGGAGGTGGGGTATATCAGTAATCCGGATGAGGAGCGTTTTATGGCATCGGAGTCCGGACAGACCAAAATCGTCAATGGAATTTTCAAGGGTTTCCAGGCATATAAGGAAAGGGTGGAGAAAAAGGTGGCTTTGAATATTGAGAATACCGTGCCGGAGAAGCGGGATGATGCGGAGAAGCAGGCGGTATCCAAGGAGGTTGCCGGTGATTATCCCGTTTATGCCGTCCAAGTGGCTTCGGCTGGGAATCCGGTGAAAGAAACGTCGGCTTTGTGTCCGGGGTATAAGGTGAGCGAACTGAAATGCGACGGTCGTTACCGTTATTATGTCGCACAGTCTACCGATTACGGGGAAGTGCGGGGAAATATGTCGAAAGTCAAGTCCCGGATAAAGGATTGTTTTGTCATTGCTATATATAAAGGTAGGGTGATTTCGGTGTCGGAGGCCAGGAAGTTGGAACGAAAATAAGATGGATATGATGATAAGAAGAGAAATAAAGCTTGCTATAACGGCTGTTGCTGCCGTTGTCATTTTGATTTGGGGGATAAATTTCCTGAAAGCGAGGGCGTTGTTCGACAGGAACAATGTGTTTTACGGGGTTTATGACCGGATAGACGGTTTGAAGGTTTCGAGCAGTGTGATTTACAGGGGGTATAATGTGGGGCAGGTCAGTGCCGTGCGTTTTGTCGGAGAGCGTTTCGACAAGGTGCTGGTGCAATTCACGGTGGGCAAGAAGCTGGAGATTCCGTCCAACTCCATAGCCGCCATACAGAGCGCCGACCTGATGGGCTCCAAGGCTATCAATCTGGTGCCGGGGGATGCGGTGACTTATGCCCAAAGCGGCGATACATTGCGGACTCAATTGGAGTTGGGCATCATGGAGCAGTTGAACGAGCATCTGGAACCGTTGAAGAAAAAGGCCGAAAATATCATGATTTCTTTGGATACCGTGCTGTTGGCGTTGCAGGATATATTCAGCGAGAATGCGTCCGGGAACATCAAAGGATCGCTGAAAAGCGTCAGTCGTACCTTGGAGCATGTGGAAGAGGCTTCCGGTACGCTGAATGATTTGATGAAAAAGGAGGCCGGCAAGGTGTCCGATATTTTGGAAAACATCAATAGTGTTACCGGAAATCTGAAAGGCAGCAATGCGGAGATTGCCCGTAGCCTGAATAACATGACTACGATTAGCGACTCTTTGAGAGCCATTAATTTGAACAATACCATTCGTTATTTGAACGGTGCCCTGTTGCAGGTGGATTCTATCGTAACGAAGATTAATCACGGAAAAGGTTCTCTGGGGGGAGTGGTGAATGATGCGGAATTGTATTATAACCTGACCGCCGTGAGCGAGAATTTGGATAAGTTATTGGTGGAATTCCGACGGAATCCGAAACGCTTTGTCAATCTTTCGGTGTTTGATTTCGGGGGAAAGAAGGCTGCTGCCGAGGATAGTTACGGTATTGCGATTGCCGAAACGGAGCAGCCGCTATCGGTAAATTCGGAGCTTTATCTGAAGCATCCCGATTTAAAGGAAATCAGGAAAAACGGGAAGTTCTTTTATCTGTTGCATACTTATAAAAATTTGAAGCAGGCACAAAAGGAATTGCCCCAAGTCAACGAAACTTACCCAAAGGCTTTTATTGTTAAAATAGATTAAATTCTAAATTAGAATTATTCTAAATAGGAGGATGTAAGACAATAAAAATATTAACATAATTGTATTATTGAAGTGTAATATTATGTTGATATTTTGACGGAGGGTTAGCCTTTATCCAGAATCGTTTATGAACCTTGCCGGAGGATGATGCGAATCGATTTGTGATAAGTGGGAGATGGGGGACGAAACCTTGCGCAGACCGGATGTTTTCGGTTTTAAATATCTGATAACTTGTGTGTTATGGCTAATCAACTGATAAATAGTCAAGAAGCAATTTTTGAAAATAACCAAACGAAAGTGCATTTTTTTTATGTGTTTTTTTTATGGAATTTAGCATGCTGAACGGGATAGGGTAGTTGGCAGATAAAACCGTTTGAGTAATAGTAGACTATGGAAAAAGATTGTATAAGAGTTTGGTCAAAGTGTTTGGCGTTGATACAAGAACAGGTAGTGCCTGAAAAATTTCGGACGCTCTTTGAGCCGGTGCGTGCCTTGAAATTGAAGGGCGATGTCTTGACGATACAGGTGCCAAGTGCTTATGTGTATGAAGCACTCGAAGGGGAGTATATCGACATTTTGCGAAAGGCGCTGCAAACAGTGATTGGACCGAAAGTGAAGTTGGAGTATTCCGTAGTCGTTGAAAAGAAGGCGGTTCCGGTGACGACGACGTTGGTTTCCAGTCCGGTGAAAAAGCCGGCGGTCAGCACTGTATTCACCGACCCTTCAAAACCGAGCGTAAAAAATCCTTTTGAGCGGGTTCCCAATAAAATCCAGATTGATTCGCAATTGAATCCTTCCTATACTATGGACAGTTTTATCGAGGGTACTTGCAATAGCCTGGCGAAGTCTGCGGGAATGGCAATTGCGCAGGCTCCCGGAAGAACGGCGTTCAATCCTTTGCTGATACACGGCGGTTCCGGTTTGGGCAAGACGCATCTGGCGCAGGCAATCGGCTTGGAAGTGAAGCAGAATTTTCCGGACAAGGTGGTTTTGTATGTTTCCACCAATGCTTTCCAGACGCAGTTTACGGAAGCTGTCCGGCGGAATGAACTCAATGATTTCCTGCATTTTTATCAGTTGATTGACGTGTTGATATTGGACGATATTCAGGAGTTGGCGGGCAAGACGGGTACGCAGAATACGTTTTTCCATATTTTCAATCACTTGCATCAGTCCGGCAAGCAGCTGATTCTCACCTGCGACAAGGCTCCGGCGGAGCTTGCCGGTATGGAGGAGCGTCTGCTTTCGCGGTTCCGTTGGGGACTGGCAGCCGAAATAAAGGTGCCGGATTTCGCTACCCGGAAAGAAATCGTGCGGGACAAGGCCCGGAAGGATGGCATTGATTTTTCGGAGGACATCATTGAATACATTTGTAAGTATGTTGACAATAACGTCCGCGAATTGGAAGGTGCCATGATTTCGTTGTTGGCGCATTCTACTTTTAATAAGCGTGACTTGACGCTGGACGTGGTGCAGGATATTTTGGGTAAGATGGTGAAAAAGTCGACCGAGGAGTTGACTGTTGATAAGATTCAGCAGGTGGTGTGTGAGCATTTTAAGATTTCCGAAGACTTGTTGCAGACAAAGACCAGAAAACGGGAAGTGGTGCAAGCCCGCCAGTTGGCGATGTATTTCAGCAAGAATTACACGAAATATTCGCTTGCTTATATTGGCAATCAGATTGGGAAGAAGGATCATGCAACGGTTTTGTACGCATGCAAGGCTGTGGCGGATTTGATGGAAACGGATCGGCAGTTTAAGATGCAGGTGGAGGAGATTCAGAGCAAGTTGTATTGTCATTGAATTGAGCTTAACCAATATATCGTTTTGACAAGGGTTTGAAATCTTCGGGTTTTGAACCCTTGTTTTTTCGCTTGGTTGTATCTTTAGCTTTGTTCAAGATACTTTTGCTTGGCAAATTGCAAGTAAACTTGCTTTTGCTCTCGCTTACTCGTATCTTTGCCTTTGTATCTGGTGGATATTCGGTATGGAGGATGTTTATAGAACAATAGAAAAATCGGCGGAAGGCTTGTACAAGGAAAAAGGAAGCCGCTTCATCGCTTTGGCTTATCCCGTGGAAAACGAGGAGGAGATAAAAACGATTGTGGCTTGTCTGAAGGATGAATATTACGATGCCAGACACCATTGTTATGCCTGGCGGTTGGGTGCGGACAAGAGCCGTTTCCGAATGAACGACGACGGCGAGCCTTCTTCTACTGCCGGAAAGCCGATACTGGGGCAAATTCAGTCTTGTGATTTGACGAATATACTGATTGTGGTGGTGCGTTATTTCGGAGGAACCAAGCTGGGGGTATCCGGTCTGATTAACGCTTATCGCGAAGCGGCTGCCGATGCGCTTCAACACGCGACCATCGTTGAAAAGACGGTGGATGAAAGGTTGCGTATCCGTTTCAATTATTTGGTCATGAACGATATTATGAAAATTGTGAAGGAGGAGGAACCCGAGGTGTTGGAACGCAATTTTGAACTGGAATGTGAAATGTTGCTTTCCATCCGTCAGAAAAATATGCCTGCGTTGCGTTCCCGCCTGGAGCAAGTGGAATCCGTTACTTTCCCCGAGCAGGAATAGTTTGAAAAAAATTTGCAAAGTAGAATATTCTCCCTATATTTGCACTCGCAATTGTAAAAAAGTTGCGAACCGATTCAGTAGCTCAGCCGGTAGAGCACAACACTTTTAATGTTGGGGTCCTGGGTTCGAATCCCAGCTGGATCACGGAAATGAGACGCCGATAATAGGCAAAGTTAAGCAAAACCTTTCTAAACGAATGTTTTAGAAAGGTTTTTTCTTTTC
>CAYNXE010000092.1:0-8670 GCA_964400995.1 uncultured Odoribacter sp. | reverse complement strand
CGGTATGTTAAATCGTTGGACGATACGTGTTAAAGGAATGTGGCGAGCAGTGGCGGTATGCGCCTTGTTCGCTTTTTTTGTCGTGTGGTGGAATGTTTTGCCGAGACCGTTATTCCGGGTGCCTTATTCGACGGTGTTGCTTGCCCGGGAGGGACGGATGTTGGGGATGAAGGTGGCGGAGGACGGGCAGGTGCGTTTTCGGGAAACGACTGCTTTGCCGGAGCGTTACATGCTTGCCGTTATGGCTTTTGAAGACCGTTGGTTTATGTGTCATCAGGGCGTAAACGGCTGGGCGTTGTTGCGTGCCTTGGGGCAGAATGTCCGTGCAGGCGGGATAGTCAGCGGAGGCAGTACGCTGTCGATGCAGGTGATTCGGATGTCCCGGAAAAATCCTCCGAGAACGTTGGCCGAGAAGGTCAAAGAGTTGTTTCTGGCTTGGCGGTTGGAACAGCAATACGGCAAACTGCGCATTTTTCAGCTGTATGCCTCGCATGCCCCTTTCGGGGGGAATATCGTGGGCATCGAGGCGGCTTCGCTAAAATACTTCAATCGTCGTCCGGAACAATTGAGCTGGGCGGAAGCGGCTTTGCTTGCCGTGCTGCCCAATGCTCCTTCGCTGATTTATCCCGGTAAGAACAATGAACTGTTGAAGCAGAAAAGAGACCGCTTGCTGACCCGGCTTCATGAGTACGGGGTCATTGCCGGTGATGCTTATCGCCTGGCGCTTGCCGAACCTTTGCCCGAAAAGGTGAATGAGACGTCTTCGATTGCTCCGCATTTGTTGACGCGGGCTTGCCAGGAGCGCCCCGGCACGGTCTGCCGTTCGTATATCGACTACCATTTGCAAAGGAGGGTGAATGAAATTGTTGAACGGCATACGGCGAAATGGAGCGGCAATTACATTTACAACATGGCGGTGTTGGTGGCGCATGTGCCTACGGGAGAGGTGAGGGCGTATGTGGGAAACAGTGCCGCCCGTCCGGGAAGCCGAGGCAACGAGGTGGACATTATCCGTTCCGTGAGAAGTTCCGGTAGCATCCTGAAACCGGCGTTGTATGCCTTGATGTTGCAAAACGGGTTTATTTTGCCGCAGACTTTAATACCCGACGTACCTTCGCGTTTCGGTAATTATGCGCCTTCCAATTTCAACCGGGATTTCAAAGGAGCTGTTCCTGCCGGACAGGCGTTGGCGCAGTCGTTGAACATTCCTTTTGTGCGGATGCTGAAAGAATATTCTTATGCCCGGTTTTACGACGAGTTGAAGCAGTTGGGCATCACTTCGTTGAATCGTCCGGCGGACCATTACGGATTGAGTCTGATATTGGGAGGGGCGGAAACCTCCTTGTGGGATGTCTGCAACCTGTACGGGGGAATGTCTGCAGTCCTGAGGCATTACCAAGAGGAGGACGGACAATATTTTTCGGGCGAGTACGAGCGGTTGAAATTGTGGGAAACGGAAAACGGGGAATGGAAAACCGGGGAGGGCGTTCTGCAGGCTTCGGCTATCTGGCAGACCTTTAAGGCGCTGGAAGAGGTGGAACGTCCGGAGATGGAGTCCGGTTGGAAAAACTTTGTCTCTTCTATGAATCTTGCCTGGAAAACGGGAACCAGTTTTGGTTTTCGGGATGCCTGGGCGGTGGGGGTGAATGCGGATTATGTGGTTGGCGTATGGGTTGGCAATGCGGACGGAGAGGGGCGTCCCGGACTGATTGGGGTGCGGGTGGCGGCACCGGTGCTGTTTGAGGTTGCCTCTTTGTTGCCTGCTGCCCGTCGTTTCGATGAACCTGTCGAGGAGATGGCCGAGGAGGTGGTTTGCCGGAAAAGCGGATGCCGTGCCGGTGTTTTTTGTGATGTGACGGATACGGTACGGATTTGCGTTGCCGGACAGCGAACCGGGATTTGTCCCTACCACCGGCAGGTGCATCTGGATGCTACGGAGAGCTGGCGGGTTACGTCGGAATGCGAGCCAGTGCGGAATATGAAGCAAAAATCCTGGTTCGTCCTGCCTCCCGTGCAGGAGTGGTATTATTCCCGCAGTCACACGGATTACCGGAAGTTGCCGCCTTATCGTCCCGATTGTCATCCGCAGGGGGAGGAACTGATGGAAATGATTTATCCGCAACGGGGAACCCGTGTCTTTATTCCGGTGGATTTCGGCGGACAGTCCGGCAGGGTGGTGTTTGAGGCAGTGCATCGTTCGGCGCAGGCGGAAATCTATTGGCATGTCGATGACCGTTATGTCGGCTTGACCCAACATATACATCAAATGGAACTTCTTTTGCCGGAAGGGATTCATCGTCTGACCTTGGTAGACGGTGAGGGCAATGTGTTGCAACAGACTTTCCGGGTGGTCGGGAAGGATGTGCCTGCCGGTGAATAAGCTGGTAAAAACAATAAAAGAGGTCGGATGTCCGACCTCTTTTCAGAGCCAATTGCGAGACTCGAACTCGCGACCTACGCATTACGAATGCGTTGCTCTACCAGCTGAGCTAAATTGGCATCTCGGCGACAAAAGTAATATTTTTTTGTGAGATTAAAATTTTTTCCGCCGAAAAATTGTCTTTGCGTTTTTATTTTAGCATACCCTGCATCTTTTCCCTTGGAACAGAGATGATAACGGGACCGCAGGCTCCGGGGCCGAGGATGTATTTGGCATAAGTGAATTCCACGGTATGCAGTGTGAAATTCAATGCGGTGCAGTTTTCTATGGTCGGGGCTTCAAATGTGTTGCATTTGTCCGGGTCTTTCAGGTATTTCGCCAACAAAGCGTTGATGTCGTTTGCCTTATCGTAGTTCAGGATGTCTTCTTTGTCCAGAAATCTTTGCGTCCTGACGTCATAATTGATGCCGTAGAAATTGGTGATGCCGTTGGCTCCTCCCAGCATTTCGTAGGCGGACACCAACACGCTGATGTAATTCTGGTCTGCCAGAAATACGCTGTCTTGGATGAATAATTCATACGGGCCTATTTGTTTCAGACCGGCGGAGTCCAGACTGGCGTTCTGTTCTGCGGTTTGTTCCTGAAAGGCAGCTTTGATGCCGTTGACCAATCCTGCCAGTTCATCGTTGATTTTGACACAGCTTTTTTCCACTTCCGCAACGGTGGACGAGAAAGCGGGGTGGTTGACGGTCATGTCCCAGACGGTGGTTTTGTCGGTTTCCGTGATTCGTTTCACTTCCAGTCTGATTTCTTTTTTGCAGGAAATCAGGGAAAGCATCAGTATCGCTGCCGTGAATAATGTCGTTTTCATATCTTTTTTATTGATTCGTTTATGGGTGGTTATACCGATTAACGGTCTGTCGGGTTACCGTTGCGGGCATATATCCTTGCCGAATCAGAGAATTTTTTTCTTGGGTGTGGTGGCAATGAAATCTTTCAGGTAAAAAGGTTCGAAATAGGCGGTGTCCGCAAATTGTTGTTGGTTGAACAATTGTTCCGACAGTCGGACGATGTGGCAGGCGGAGGTTTTTATGTTTTCAATGAAACAGGCATTAGGCGAGGTGATGACGTTTCGGATTTTGTCGCTGCCGTTTCCGAAAAAATAAATCTTGTGTTTTTCCAGCAGTTCGGCAAAGGAATGTTCGTTGATGATTTCGGCTTTCGTTTCGGTGACTGGATGGTTGTTCCGGTCGAAAAAAGCGGTATAAACTTCCATGCGTCGGGCATCGAGCATCGGGCAGTAAAGGGCATCCTCGTTTAGCTTGGAGGATACCGCCAACGCCAGGGCTTGCAGTGTGGGAACGGCAATCAGCGGTTTGCCGGCACCGAAACACAATCCTTTTGCCATGGAGACACCGATGCGCAATCCCGTGTAGGAGCCGGGGCCCATGCTGACGGCGACGGCATCCAGTTGATGTGCGTCCAATTGCTTTTCACGCAGCATATCGTCAATGAAGCTCCCCAGCAATACGGAATGGTTCAGTCCTTCGTCATTTTCTTTTACCGCGATGATTTCGCCGGCATTTGCCAATGCAACGGAACACACGGAAGTGGAAGTGTCTATGTTTAAAATCAAAGCCATGATTTGTTTGTTTTTATTTTCGGATGATTTGGATTTCTCCGTCCATGCCCAGTTTGAGGATGCAGGACGGAACGGCGGGTGTACGGTCGTTCCGGCGATAGTCTACGATATAGTCTGCCGCCTTCCGGATGTCCTCGCTGATTTCCTCGTAGAACCGGGGGGCAGGTTTGCCGCTGATGTTGGCGGACGTGGAGACGATGGGGCGGTTAAATCGGGACAACAGCGACCGGGTAAACATTTCTTGCGTAATGCGGATGCCAATTGTACCGTCCTCGGCAATCAGATTGGAAGCCAGTCTTTTGGCATTCGGGTAAATGATGGTGGTAGGTTTGTCCGCAATTTCAATCAAGTCCAGGGCAATGTCCGGCACGTCCGCATACGATGCGATTTTGCCGGCATCTTCCAGCAGCACCAGCATGGACTTGTGGTCCGTCCGTTGTTTGATGTCGTAAATCTTTTTTACGGCTTCGGCGTTGGTCGCGTCGCAACCCAATCCCCACACGGTGTCCGTCGGGTAGAGGATGACACCGCCTTGCTTGAGGACCTCCTGGGATTTTCTGATTTCTTCTTTCAGTTTGTCGTCCATATATCGTCGGTTTTCATTTGACGAAAGTACAAAGTTTTTCTTAGAAAGTATATATTTGTGAAATGTTTTGAATATATGCCGGGTTTTACGAAATGGTTGGATGAACTATGAACGCGCGGATTTGGACGAGCCTTATTGTATTTTTTACGGGTATCTTCTATTGGGGAACTCCGGCTGTTTTCGGGCAGGAGAAGCATGAGGGGCGTTTGATTCATCAGTTGGGGGCGGAGTTTCGTCCGGGCTATGTGTTTCCCACCAATCCCTTTTTGGTTGGGAGAAATGCTGCGGAGGTGCCTATCCGGGATTCGTATGCTGCACATTTGAAATATGCTTTCCAGTTTGCTCCTTGTTCTTTGCCGGACCGTATCTGGGGCGGTGCTTATCAGGGAATCGGCATCGGTTATTATTGCTTCGGGAATGCCCGGGAGTTGGGAAATCCGTTGGCGGTGTATTTGTTTCAGGGGGCACGGATTGCCTGTTTTTCTTCCCGGGTGTCATTCAATTATGAATGGAACTTCGGCGTGTCGTTGGGCTGGAAGCCTTATGACTGGGAGCGTAATTCCTACAATGTCATGGTGGGGTCCAAGATGAATGCCTATATCAATACGAATTTTTACGTGGACTGGGTGCTTTCCGCCCGTTTCAATCTGAATGCGGGCGTGTCGCTGACTCATTTTTCCAATGGCAATACCCGGTTTCCCAATGCCGGATTGAACATGGTGGATTTCAAAGCCGGTCTGGTCTATCATTTCAACCGGGAAGATGCCTGTCTTTCCAAGGCGTTGAATCGTACTTTGGTACCCGCATTCCCCCGGCATGTGAGTTACGACCTGGTGGCATTCGGGGCTTGGCGGCGGAAGGGGTATTTTTCGGAAGAAGGGTTCGTGCCTTCACCGAATGCCTACAAGGTGCTGGGTGCCAGTCTGGCGGCAATGTACAATGTCAGCTATAAATTCCGCACGGGAGTGGCGTTGGACTGGGTATATGATGCGAGTGCCAATGTTTTTGTGTTGCATGACCCTACTGCACCCGGGGAATTTGTGAAACCGCCGTTCAATGCGCAGATTGCCTTAGGCGTTTCCGGTCGGGTGGAGTATGTGATGCCTTATTTTATCGTGGGAATCGGACTGGGAACGAACGTGTTGCACCGGGGTGGCGATTTGAGGTCTTTTTATCAGATGCTGTCGCTTAAGATTTCCATGACCCGGAGTACTTTTCTTCACGTGGGTTATAACCTGAAAGATTTTCGTGACCCGAATTTCCTGATGCTGGGTGTCGGGGTACGGTTCAATAACAAATATCCGGTTTGGAAGTGATGAGACGGGCGTGTGCCGGAAGCTGTTGCGGTTCGGCACACGCCCGTTTTTTATACGAGGTGTTTGATTAATTCTTCCCGGTCGCCGTAGAGCATGTCTATGACGGGAATTTCAATCAGGGTGTAGCATCCCGGTTGCTGGCGCATGGAGGCGCGGGCGGACGATACCATAATTTGTGCCGTCAGTGCCGGGTTGTTGATGTGCATATTGAACTCGAACAACTGGTTCTGCGTCTTTCCGGACACCCCTTTCCGGGTCAGGTTCACGCCGTGTCCCATATCAAGCAGGTCGTCCACTTTTTCCACCTGCATCACGTGGGTCTCGTCATGGGCAAAATAGGGGTCGTTCTTGATTTTCTGTGCCACTTCGTTGAAGGGGTATCCTTCGGCGAGTTCGATGTAGACCATGCGGCGATGAATGCCCGTTCCGGTGGGAATGGTCATTGACAGGGCGGCTTTCACCCCTTCGATGGCTTTCACCGCAACGGTATGGCCCATGCTCATGCCCGGTCCGAAATTCGTGTAGGTGATTCCTTTCGGTGCGCATGCTTCCAGGAGCGCGCGGACAACGGAGTCCGTTCCCGGGTCCCAGCCTGCCGACATGATGGCAACGGCGTTGTGTTTGCGTGCCGCTTCGTTCAATGTACGGTGGAGGTCCACCGTCAGCGTATGGATGTCGAAGCTGTCAACGGTGTTGATGCCGAGGCTCAATGCTTCCGTGGCGTATTGCTTGACGCTGCGGGTGGGGGTGCAGAGTATGGCAACCTGGACGCCCGTCAGTTCGGACAGGTGTCCCACCACCTTGTATCGTTTGATTTCATCGGGTACGTTGGCGGCATTCCGTCGCACGATGCCTGCTATTTCAAAGTCCGGTGCCGTTTCCAGCGCCTCCACTACGTATTTGCCGATGTTGCCGTATCCGACGACGGCTACTTTGATTTTCTCCATGGGATTGTTATTTGGGTTTAACGATATTGCTTTGTGTTTGTCAGTGAGACAACAAATTTCGCAATAATTTGCGGGAATGCAAATGCTTTGTGCCGGCATGTTAAGGGTGTGACTGATTTTTTTCAAGAACGATAAAATTTAACACAGGGGATTCCCTATATTTGCGTCTGTGTATATCTTGAAAATCATCGCTATGTTTAAGAAAATACCTCATACTTATACCATTATTTCCTGCATCATCGTGATTTGTGCCGTTCTTTCGTGGATTGTTCCTGCTGGGGAATACGACCGCCGGCAGGTGGAGGTCAACGGTTCGCAGCGAACGGTGATCGCAGACAGTTCTTATCACGAAGTGGAGGCGGCGCCCCAGACCTGGCAGGTTTTCTCCGTTTTCTTGCAGGGATTCGAGAAGCAGGCGGGCATCATTGCCTTTTTGTTGATTATCGGGGGTGCGTTTCAACTGATGAACGATAGCCGTGCCATTGATGTCGGCATCCTTTCGTTTTTGCGTTTCACCCGGGGATTGGAGCGTTATGCGGTGATGAAAAAGGTGGGGGTGAACAATCTGGTCATTGCGATGATTGTGTTTTTGTTCAGTCTGTTCGGAGCGGTCTTCGGAATGAGCGAGGAAACGCTGGCGTTTGTCGCCATTGTCGTGCCTTTGGCGGTTTCCATGGGCTACGATTCCATTACCGGCTTATGTATGGTGTATGTGGCGGCTCATGTCGGATTTGCCGGAGCCGTGCTGAATCCTTTTACGATTGGAATCGCCCAGGGATTGTCTGATTTGCCTCTCTTTTCCGGATTTGAATACCGTTTGTTCTGCTGGTTTCTGCTGACGACGGTATTGGTGGTGTGTATTTTGGGATATGCCGGCCGGGTGAAGCGCAATCCTGCCTTGTCGCCCATGTACCGGGCTGATGAATATTGGCGCAACCGGCAAAACGTGGAACTGGAGCAGGCGGTTTATGCGACACCGGTGGCGTCGTATGTCGTTTATGGGGCGATAGTGGCGGTGCTGACGGTGTTTTCCGTTGTTTATCCCGTTACCGTGTTTCATATCGGTAATTTGTCTATTTCCTGGTATGCTCTTCCGGTTTGTTCGGCGGGATTTGCTCTGGCAGGCTGGTTTGGTCTGCGGAGGTCTTTTCATTTTTTTATTCTGTCCATTCTGGCTTTTACCGTTGTGTTTTTAGTCATCGGGGTGATGGGATACGGGTGGTATCTGCCGGAGATTTCCGCCATTTTCCTGGCAATGGGCATTCTGTCCGGATTTGCCGCTGGACGTGGGGCGGATGCGATGATCAGTCTGTTTCTGGAAGGGGCGAAAGATATGCTGTCGGCGGCGATTGTGGTGGGACTTGCCGGGGGTATCATCCAGATTTTGCAGGACGGGCATATCATCGATACGATATTGCATGCTTTGGCAGCTTTGATGAGTGAGGCGGGCAGGGTGGTTTCCATCGGGGTGATGTATCTCATTCAGACGTTAATCAATATCGTTATTCCTTCCGGTTCTGCCAAGGCGGCGTTGACGATGCCCATCATGGCTCCCTTTTCGGACGTGATTGGCATTTCCCGGCAGGCAACTGTCATGGCGTTTCAGTTCGGTGACGGTTTTACCAACATGATAACTCCTACCTCTGCGGTACTGATCGGAGCCTTGGGAATTGCCCGTATTCCTTATGAACTGTGGGTGAAATGGTTCTTTAAGCTGTTGTTGCTGCTGGTCGTGCTGGGCTTTCTGCTGCTCGTCCCGACAGTCGTGATGGATTTGCCGGGGTTCTGAATCCGCATTT
>CAYNXE010000091.1:0-8835 GCA_964400995.1 uncultured Odoribacter sp. | reverse complement strand
CATTCCTATCCACTTTCCTGCTAGGCATCTGCGAGTTGTACCGGAAAGATTCGCACGCCTTCCAGAACGTGGCTTTCAGCATTTACGCACTGTTTTACATTTCACTCCCCTTCACCCTGTTGATGTATTTCCCTTATATGTGCAGCGGACACTGGCAGCCGAATATCATTTTCTTCCCTTTCCTGCTGGTGTGGTTCAATGACACGTTTGCCTACCTTGTCGGCATCACCCTGGGCAGGCACAAATTGTTTCCCCGCATCTCCCCGAAAAAATCCTGGGAAGGAGCCGTCGGCGGAGGCGTACTCACCATTGTGGCAGGCTTGCTGGTGGCTCCCCGCGTCGAGGGCATCACGTTCCCCCATGCGGCAGCCATATCGTGCATCGTGGTACTGTTCGGCAGTTTCGGCGACCTGGTCGAATCCATGTTCAAGCGGAGCATCGAAATCAAAGATTCGGGAAACATCATGCCGGGACACGGAGGCGTGCTCGACCGCATGGACTCCCTCCTGTTCGCCCTGCCGGCAATCTTCGTATATCTGGCCTTCATAACAAATCCATAATTTTTTCATTTTCAGTTCGCCATATTTAATTTTATCATACCTTTGCAGACTGAAAATCACACATAAAGACAATAACCATGACCATACACAAAGCGGGTTACAAATTATTGGTGAAAATACTGCTCGTCGGCATATTGCTCAACCTGGCGTCCTATCACTTCATCGATCATGCGGTTATCAGCCACACCATTCTCATCATCAGCCTGGTTCTATTCCTGCTCATCGTCAATTTCTTCCGGTTCCCCAACCGGATCATCATCCAGGACGACAACACCATATTGGCTCCGGCGGACGGAAAAATTGTCGTGATAGAAGAAACGGACGAACCGGAATATTTCAAGGAACGCAGATTGCAGATCTCCATCTTCATGTCCCCCTTCAACGTACACATCAACTGGTTTCCGGTAAACGGCATTGTCAAATATTTCAAATACCACAAAGGCAACTTTGCCGCGGCATACCTGCCCAAATCCTCGACTGAAAACGAAAGGACCTCCATCGCCATCGCCTGCAACAACGGACAGACGATACTCATGCGGCAGATTGCAGGTGCCATGGCAAAACGCATCGTGTCGTATGCCACCGTCGAAGGGAAAGCCCGCCAGGACCAACACGCCGGATTCATCAAATTCGGATCGCGAGTGGACCTCTTTTTACCGCTGGACACGAACATCGAAGTGAGATTAGGCCAAAAAACAAAAGGCTCCCAAACCGTTATCGGAACCTTTAAATAAAACTTCAAACGACTGAATCATGTCTACACAAACAGCAGTAAAGGTAGTAACCACCCACGTTTTATCCGAAATGAAACTAAAGGGTGAGAAAATCAGCATGCTCACCGCCTACGACTACTCCATGGCACGCATCGTCGACCAGGCAGGCATAGATGTCATTCTGGTGGGCGATTCCGCCTCCAACGTCATGGCAGGACACGAAACGACCCTGCCGATCACGCTTGACCAGATGATTTACCATGCGGCATCGGTGGTCAGGGGCGTCAAAAGGGCGCTGGTTGTCGTGGACATGCCTTTCGGCAGCTACCAGGGCAACAGCAAGGAAGCACTGAATTCTGCCATCCGCATCATGAAAGAAACGGCTGCCGATGCCATCAAAATAGAAGGAGGCGAGGAAATCCTCGAATCCATCCAACGCATCCTGTCCGCCGGCATCCCGGTTATGGGACACCTCGGACTGACCCCGCAAAGCATCCATAAATTCGGCACGTACGCCATCCGGGCGAAAAAGGAAGAGGAAGCCGAAAAACTGGTGCGTGACGCGCATCTGCTGGAAGAGGCGGGCTGTTTCGGCATCGTTCTGGAAAAGATTCCGGCAACCCTCGCCACCCGTGTCGCCCAAGAGGTCAGCATCCCGATTATCGGCATCGGAGCAGGTGGCGGCGTGGACGGACAAGTACTGGTCATCCATGACATGCTGGGCATCAATCAGGAATTTTCCCCCCGTTTCCTCCGCCGTTACCACAACCTGTTCGCCGAAATGACCGGTGCCGTCAGCAACTACATCGCGGACGTCAAAAGCGGTGACTTCCCGAACGAAAGAGAACAATATTAAGCACTTTTCCATGTTAGAGGTTCTATACGAAGACAACCACATCATAGCCGTCAACAAAAAAAACTCGGACATCGTCCAGGCGGACAAAACCGGCGACACGCCCCTGAGTGAAGAAGTCAAGGCATACATCAAGAAAAAATACAACAAGCCGGGAGAGGTATATCTGGGCGTTCCGCACCGGGTGGACCGCCCCGTCAGCGGAGTGGTCATTTTTGCCCGCACCAGCAAAGCGCTGACCCGTCTGAACAAAATGTTCCAGGAACACGAAAAGGAAATCACCAAAATATACTGGGCAATCGTGGGCAACCTGCCGGAAGAAGACCATGCCCTCCTCACCCACTATTTAGTGCGCAATACGGAGAAAAACAAATCCAACGCCTACAACCAGCCCAAACCCGGATCCAAGGAAGCCAAACTGGAATATAAACTGCTGGGCTCCTCCCAAAGGTATTATTTGCTGGAAGTAAAACTGTACACGGGTCGTCACCACCAGATTCGCTGCCAACTCGCCAAAATCGGTTGTCCGATCAAAGGCGACCTGAAATACGGCTTCCCCCGTTCCAACGAAGGAGGCGGCATCAGCCTGCACGCCCGTTCCATCAGTTTTAAGCACCCCGTAACCCAGGAAACGATAACCATCACCGCCCCGCCTCCATTGAAAGACCCGCTTTGGCAAGTATTTTACAACAGTATCTCGCTGAAATAATGCTTTTTAGAAAAAAAGGGCAAAAATATTGTTTGTAAAATCAGTTTTAGTACTTTTACTTGGAATATTTTTTCAAGGACAAACAGCCATGTCAAAAGTACTAAACAATCATCGGGTCATGCAAGAATTGAAAGAGGGGGATGCTCGTGCTTTTGAGGCTGTATACAAGACCTATTGCCGTCCGTTGCGCACGTATGCGACCCATATCCTGCAAGATGCGGATGCCGCTTACGAGGTGGTGCAGGACACTTTCGTGTCGGTTTGGATCAATCACCAGAAACTGAACACCACCCAATCGCTGCACCATTATCTGCTGAGAGCCGTCCATAACAATTCTCTGCGATTGCTTCAATCGGAAAAAGCGCGCAAGGCACGTGAAGAAAAAGCCATGAGCGAACTGGCGCAGATGAACGGCGAACCTTCGGAAATCACGCACAAGATGGAAAGGTTGATACCCTCCATTGAGCAATTGCCGGAACAAAGCAAGAAAGTGCTCCGCATGAGCTATTGGGAAAACAAAAAAAGCTCGACAATTGCGGAAGAATTGTCCATTTCCGTCCGCACCGTGGAAACCATTCTGTATAAAACGAAAAAGAAACTAAGGGGGAAAATCACCATTTTCCTGTAAAAAATCATCATTCGAGTACGTAGTTTTTAGCATTACTGTATATATTATTGTGTGACGGGTGTAATATGCACATTAATTACTATACACAATGTATCTAAAACAAGGTATCCCCGGACGAAAAATCGGGGAAGACGAGCATGAAGTGCTGGAACGGTTATGGAATCAATTCACGGATTCTCCGGAGGTGGAAGAAACTGCCCTTGATGCGGATTTCGAAGAATTGCAGACGAGAATCCGGCGGAAACTGAACGCAAGACGCACGGTTCGCAGGATAATCACAAGCGGAATCGCCGCCGCAATTGTCATCGGGTGTATTTTCACCATCCGATTTTCTTATCGCTCCGTGCCAGTTCCGACAGTCATGGCGCAACTGCACGAAATGGGCGTGACAGTGGACAACAATCAAGTCGTTCTGAAAATGGACGACGAGCGTGCGGTCTCTTTGGACAGCATGGCATCGGTCGAACACACCTTGACCGACCTTTCCTTGCGGACACCCGAAGGAGAAAAGCTAAACCTGGCGGGCATCCGCACTTTAAAGCTCGAGGTCCCTGCCGGCAAACACTTTCAAGTCACCTTGGCAGACGGCACCCAGGTCTGGCTGAATGCCTCTTCCTCGCTGGAATACCCGGTTTCGTTCGAAGGCAAGGCGGAACGTCGGGTGAAACTCGTCGGCGAAGCCTTTTTTGAAGTGAAACGCGACGAAAACACCCCTTTTTATGTGGAAATCGGAACGCACGAATCCATACAGGTTCTGGGAACGAGCTTCAATGTAAACGCTTATCCGGAAAGCGGAAAACACGTGACTACGCTGTTGTCGGGAAAAATAAGCTATTCTTCCGATGAAAAACAGGAGAAAATCATCCTGACCCCCAACCAGCAAGTATGCCTGGACTGCAACAGCGGGCAAACAGAAGTGGCTCACGTGGACGCCTCCTCCTATGCCTCCTGGCGGGACGGCTGGATTTACTTTGAAGACGAATGTCTGGAAACATTGGCTGCCCGGCTGGCACGTCTATACGGAATACGGATTGAAGTGGACGAGCGTGTGAAAAACCATGCTTTTTCCGGAAAAATAAGTTCGGAGCGGGGCATCGACTACATCACCCGCCTGATGACCGAGACGACGGGAATTGTATGTCAGGTGGAAAACGGAATCATCAAACTGAAATAAAATCAACCACAAGATATGTTTATGAAGAGGATAGATTTGAGCAGAACAAGTTGGAAAAAGTTTGCATTGTTCTTTGCGCTTTGCGGGTTTTGTCATATTCTTCATGCCCAGCAAGGTGTAAATCTGCAATTGCAAGGTGCTACGGTCACCGAGGCTTTAAAGAAAATGAACGCGGCCACCGGATATGAATTTTTCTATAATTCGACCCAACTGGCAAAATGTACCAAAAAAGTGGATGCCCGTTTTCAAGACACCCCCCTGACCCAAGCATTGCAGGAAATCCTGTCCGGTACGGACTTCACCTTCAAGGAAGAGAACCAGACGATTGTCATCCTGCTTCGTTCCGCATCGGACGAAAAAGGAGAACCGGAACTGAAAGAAGTAAAAGTACACGGAAAAGTAATCGATGCCTCCGACCACTCGCCCATGGTGGGAGTAACGGTCGTGATAGGCGACTCGTTCGGAGGAACGACGACGGACGCCGAGGGTGAATTTACCCTGATGCTTCCCTCCAGCGGTTGCAATGTCACTTTCTCTTTCATCGGCTATGAACCGCAAGTAAAATATTTTAACGGAAAGGACGTATCGGCATTTTCACAAATCACGCTGCAAGAGAAATTGACGGAAATCACCGAAGTCGTCGTCACCGGCGTTTTTCAGCGCAAGAAAGAAAGTTTTACCGGTTCGTCCACGACATTCAAGGGGGATGACCTGAAAAAAGTGGGCTCGCAAAACGTACTCCAAAGTTTGAAGACCCTCGACCCGTCTTTCAAAATCATAGAGAACACCCAGTTCGGCTCGAACCCGAATCGCATGCCGGACATCGAGATACGCGGAAAAAGCAGTGTCATGGGATTGAAAGAAGAATACGGCACCGACCCGAACCAGCCCCTGTTCATCTTGGACGGTTTTGAAACAACGCTGGAAACCGTGATGAATCTCAACATGAACCGCGTGGCTTCCGTCACGATTTTGAAAGATGCCGCTTCCACAGCCATTTACGGCTCCAAGGCCTCCAACGGCGTAGTCGTCATCGAGACGAAGACTCCGGCGAAAGGACGTTTGCAGCTTTCCTACAAAGGCGATTACGGAGTGACCGTGGCGGACCTGTCCGACTACAACCTGATGAACGCCCGCGAGAAACTGATGTTCGAGGACCGGGCAGGCATCTACAACGACAAAACGAACAATCCGTTCAATCAGATGCGGCTGGACAGTTTGCGCAATTCCCGCCTGCGCGACATTGAACGGGGTGTGGACACTTACTGGCTAAGCGAACCGATTCGCACCGGATTCACCCACAAACACAACCTGTATGCGGAAGGCGGCGAAGAGAAAATTCGTTATGGCATAGGACTCAGTTACGGTCACGTGCAGGGCGTCATGAAAGGCTCCGACCGCCAGACAATCGGGGGCAACCTGGATTTGATTTACCGTACCGGCAAATTCCAGTTCAGCAACAAACTGACAATCGACTATGTACAGACCAACGACCCCGCCGTTTCATTCGAAGAATATGCGCAGGCAAATCCCTATTACAAAAAATACGATGCGGACGGAAACATCAACAAATACCTGTATTACCCTTCAGACGAGATAGAGGATTTTCCAGTGGCAAATCCTTTGTGGAATGCACACCTGAACAACTACGACAAGGGAAAAGAGTCCGGATTTACCAACAATTTCATCATGGAATGGTTTACCACCCAGGACCTTCGTTTCAGGGCGAAATTCAGTCTGACCAAAAACGACAAAACCCAGGACACCCGTCTCTCTCCGTTGCATTCACAATTTGACGACATGGAAGAGACCGAGAAAGGATTGTACACCCACGTCCTCACCCAATCCATGGTGTATGAAGGCGATTTTGCCGCAACATTCGGTAAATTGTTTGCAGATAGGCACATGGTAAACGCCGTAGCGGGTTTCAACTTCAGCAGCAACAAGAATACGACAAACGGGTATTCCGCCAACGGCTTCACAGACGACCAGTTTGCGGCACCCTCCTTTGCCAACGGTTATCCCGACGGAGGAAAATCAAGATACAGCGAAAGCCAGAAGCGTGCCGCCAGTTTTTACATCAACGGAGGATATGCGTATGACAACCGCTACCTGCTGGATTTCAACTATCGAAATGACGGGGCTTCAATGTTCGGCACCGCCAACCGTTTCAGAAATACCTGGTCGGTGGGTTTAGGCTGGAATATCCACCATGAGAAATTCATGGAGACTTCGGACTTGTTCCAGTTGCTGAAGCTCAGGGCATCGGTCGGTAATCCCGGCAACCAGAACTTTGCAGCCTATCAGGCTTTTTCCACTTACATGTTCAACGGGTGGATGACCAATGTTTTCGGCACCGGAGTCATCCTGAACGCATTGGGCAACAAGGATCTGGCATGGCAGGAAACCATCAATTACAATGTCGGCACGGACATTACGATGTGGGGAAACCGGCTGAACATCACGTTCGACTACTATTGGAAAAACACCGACCCTTTGCTGGCCATCATAACCACCCCCGGTTCAATGGGAGTAAAAAGCCTGGCCATGAACGCCGGAACACAGAAAACCCAAGGTCTGGAGGCAACCCTCAAGATCTCCCCCATATACATGCCGGAACGGCGCATCAACTGGAACATCAGCGTGAACGCCACGCATGCTACGGCACGATATGCGAACATCGGCAATTCATTCAGCGCGCTGAACGAAAGCGGCAAAACCTCCCTGGCAGGAACCGTCCGCTATTATGACGGCGGCAGCCCGACGGCAATTTGGGCGGTACGTTCGGCAGGCATCGACCCCGCCACCGGCAAAGAACTTTTCATAAAGAAAAACGGTTCCTATTCGTTCAATTACGACGTGGACGATGAAGTAGTCATCGGCAACACGGAACCGAAAGTAGAAGGAGTATTCGGAACGACCTTTTATTACAAAGGATTGAGTTTCGGATGTTATTTCCGCTATCAGCTGGGAGGACAGGTATTCAACACATCGCTGTTCCAGAAAGTTGAAAACATCGGAACGGAAGAGATCTACCTCAATCAAGACAAACGCGCACTGTACAACCGCTGGTCGGAATCAAACCGGGAAGCGCAGTTCAAGGGCATTTCGCTGATTCAGAAAACAGACAAGTCGTCCCGTTTCGTCATGGATGAAAACACGCTAAGTTGCGAATCTGTGAACGTGGGTTACGAGTTCACGCAAAGTTTCGTCAAGAAAATCGGCCTGGCAGCATTGAATGTGCAAGCCAACATGAACGACCTGTTCCGCTGGTCTTCCGTCAGAAACGAAAGAGGCATCGATTACCCGTTCGCACGAACGATTTCATTCTCAGTCGGAGCTACTTTTTAATATAACTTGTTTTTAACCAGATAATGAAGCGCATCATGAAAAACAAACCATATACCATCGCCGTCGCCTGTTTGCTCGTCCTGTTCAGCGGATGCAGCAATTGGCTGGACGTGAAGCCATACGACCAGATTTCGGAGGAAGAACTGCTTTCCACCGAGGAGGGCTATTTCAAGCTGCTGAACGGTATTTACATCGAGCTGAACCACGATAACCTGTACGGAAGCGCACTTTCCGTCGAGATGCTCGAAGTCATGGGAGGTGCTTATGAGATTGGAACGGACAACCTGGTCTGGGGCAATTACAAAGACCTGAGCAATTACGAATACGGCACGGAATATTGGCGGACACGGCTGAGTGCGACATGGGACAAAGCCTACGCCTTGATTCTCAATTGCAACAAGATTCTGGAAAACATGGAAAAAGCCGGCACCTCCTTGTTCACGGACGACAACTACAACATCGTTCGCGGCGAGGCGCTGGCATTGAGGGCGATGCTCCATTTTGACATGTTGCGCCTGTTCGGTCCCGTCTATTCACGAGGAAAAGACCGGACAAGCATCCCGTACTATTTTTCACAAACCAATCTTCCGGAATCTCCTCTCACTGCCGAACAAGTTGCCCGGAACGTCATTACCGATTTGAGAGAGGCGCGCATTCTGCTTGCCGATGATCCGGTCATCACAAACGGAACGATGATGAGCGGCGACCTCAACGCCGCATCCAACTTCCTGCGATACCGTGCCTTGCGGCTCAACTATTATGCCGTAACCGGTTTACTGGCACGCGTTTATCTTTATACCGGCGACAAAGGAAACGCCTTTACTTATTCGACGGAAGTCATCAAGGC
>CAYNXE010000090.1:0-9076 GCA_964400995.1 uncultured Odoribacter sp. | reverse complement strand
TTCTGTTTTCTGTTAAAATTTCATATATTTGTAAGTAAATCTTTGGTGTGAAATGATGGAATCCAATCCGCAATTAGATTTAGCTTTCGATTTTTTGGAATATACCGGAACCAGTATTTTTTTGACGGGAAAGGCAGGTACCGGAAAGACGACCTTTTTGCGGGAATTGAAACGGCGTTCTCCCAAACGTATGGTGGTCGTGGCACCGACGGGTGTAGCCGCCATGAATGCCGGTGGCGTGACCATTCATTCGTTTTTTCAATTGCCATTCGGACCTTATCTTCCCGGTTCCCTGGAAAATCTTCGGGAGGAGGGAAAGCTTGCCGTTCGCAAGGTCGGAAAAGAAAAGATAAACATTATTCGCAGCATGGATTTGCTGGTTATTGACGAAATCAGCATGGTGCGTGCCGATTTGCTGGATGCCGTGAGTGACGTGCTGCGCCGTTATCGGGACAAGGAAAAGCCTTTTGGCGGAGTACAATTGCTGTTGATTGGCGATTTG
This sequence comes from uncultured Odoribacter sp., assembly GCA_964400995.1. GTDB lineage: Bacteria > Bacteroidota > Bacteroidia > Bacteroidales > Marinifilaceae > Odoribacter. The sequence continues at coordinate 8,574 of CAYNXE010000090.1, read as the reverse complement.
CAGCAACTGGCGCCGGTGGTGAAGGAAGAAGAGTGGGGATTGTTGAGCGATGTGTATGAATCGCCGTTTTTCTTTTGCAGCAAGGCGTTGAAAGAAGTCGCCTATGCGAGCATCGAGTTGGAGCATGTTTACCGGCAGACCGATTCGGCTTTTGTCGATTTGTTGAACAAGATTCGGGACAACCGGGCGGACCGTGCTGTCCTTCAGGCATTGAACCGGCGGTGCATTCCCGGTTTTCGTCCGGACGAGTCGGAGGGGTATATCACGTTGACCACTCACAATTATCAGGCGCAGCAAATCAATAAGCGCAAACTGGAGGAACTGGATGCCCGGGCGTATGTCTATAAGGCTGAAATCAAGGACGATTTTCCGGAGTATGCTTTTCCTACGGACGAGCATTTGGTGTTGAAGCAAGGGGCGCAGGTCATGTTTGTGAAAAATGATTCGTCGCCGGAGAAACGTTATTATAACGGGAAGATCGGCAGGGTTGCGGCTATTGGTGCGGAGCACATTACGGTGCAGTGCGGGGAGGAGACGATAGCCGTGTCGCGGGAAGAATGGACAAATACGAAATATGTCATCGATTCGGAAACCCAGGAGATTTCCGCAACTACGGCAGGGATTTTCCGGCAATATCCTTTGAAGACGGCTTGGGCGATTACCATACACAAAAGCCAGGGACTGACCTTTGAGAAGGCGATTGTCGATGCGGGGGGAGCTTTTACGCACGGGCAGGTGTATGTGGCGCTCAGTCGTTGCAAAAGCCTGGAAGGACTGGTGCTGAGTTCGCCTTTGCGTGCTGGAGTACTGATTCAGGACCCGGTGGTCGGACAATTCTCGGAGGAGATTTCGCATCATCAACCCGACCGGACGTGTCTGGCGGATGCCCGGCGCAGTTATTATTTGCAGTTGCTGAAAGAATTGTTCGATTATCAGCAGATTCAGCGCAGGTTGTATTATGTGGCTCACTTGTTTCAGGAACATTTGTGGAAGTTGTATCCGGAGCTGACTCGGCGCATTAGGGAAGTCCGGGATGTTTGCCGTGATGAACTGACGGAGGTGGGCAAACGGTTTCAGGGGCAGTTGGAGCGAATGGCGGGCGAGTGCGGTGATTGTGAGCGGAATCCCCGGATGGCCGAGCGGATTGGTAGGGGTGTGGATTATTTCAGGGAGAAAATCCGGGAACGGTTGGTGGCGATGCTGGAGGAAGTGAATCCGGAGATTGACAACAAGGAGACCCGGAAAGCGGTCGAGGAGGCGTTGTCGCGTTTGCGCCAGGAGGTGGAATTGAAAATGGCGGTGTTGGAAGCGGTTGCGGATGGTTTTGACGTGAGGTCCTATCTGTCCGCGAGGGCAAGGGCTTTGCTGGAGAAACCGGAAGTTCGCCGAAAGAAAGTCGAAGTCGTCAAGTTGCAGACGGGTGACGACATCTTGCATCCGCGCTTGTACGATGCCTTGCGGAACTGGAGGAACGAGGAGGCGAAAAAGCAGGGACTTCCCGCCTATACGGTATTACACCAGAAGGCGATATTGGGCATATCCAATGCCTTGCCGACAAGTGGCAGGGAAATGCTTGCCGTACCTGGCATCGGGAAGAAAGTATTGGAAAAATACGGAACGGTGTTGTTGGAGATTGTAGACCGCTATCGTTTTGAACAGAAATAAATCAAACAATTAACGTATGGAAATGAAAGGTGTTTATGTTTTGGGTGTGGACATTGGTGGTTCGCACATTGCGTGCCAGGTGGTTGACTTGAACGGATGTCGTCCCTTGGCGGATACTTATGTCGAGGTGAAAGTCGCCGAGACGGAACCGGCGGCGGTTATCTTGTCTGCGTGGGAGAAAGGGTTGAAGGCGTGTATGGAGAAAGCTGGCGGAAAGACGATTTGCGGTATCGGCGTAGCGATTCCCTCGCCTTTTGATTTCATCCAGGGGATTGCCATGGCGGATCACAAGTTCGCTTCCCTGAAAGGACGGAATATACGAGAGGAATTGCATCGCATGACGGGTGTTTCGGCGGATACCATTTTGTTCACCAATGACGCGGCGGCCTTTGGTATGGGTGCCTGGAGGCTGAATGGAGCGGTGGACCGGCATACCATCGGGGTCACGCTGGGAACGGGTTTCGGAGCCTGTTTTGTCGTGGACGGATGTTATGCGACTTATGGTCCGGGCGTGCCTGTCGGCGGTGAGCTGTGGAATTATCCTTTCCGGGGTGTCATTGCCGAGGATTATGTGTCCACACGCTGGTTTGAAGGGCGGTTTGCCGAGTTGACGGGCGAGAAAATCAAAGGCTTGAAGGGGATGATTGATTTTTATGAAGTTGGCAGTTATCGGACGGAGACCGAGCAGATATTCCGGGAGTTTGCGGATGCCTTTGGTGAAATCATGCTGCCTTTTATGTCGCGTTTCAAGGCCGACAAGTTGGTCATCGGCGGAGGCATGGTGCTGTCTCAGCAATATTTCCTGCCTTTGATTGAGCAGTATTTCAGAAGTCACGGAGTAGAGGCGAAGGTGGCTGTATTGGCGGACACAACGCAGGCGATTATCACCGGAGCCGCTGCCTTGTGCGAATAAGCGGGATGTTCCGGCGTTCCCGGAGATGGCCGTTCTTGACTATCGGGAATATATGCCGCATTGTAGATTGCATATAGGGGAACGGTACTTCAAAGAAATGGACCGGGAACGATGAAAAAAGAAAAATTAAATCCGTACCTTTGTGAAAAGATACGGATTTATTTATGGAAAATCAGCCGTTGGCAGAGCGATTGAGACCCAAGACCCTGGATGACTATATCGGTCAGCAGCACTTGGTGGGCAAAGGCAAGGTGTTGCGCAAGATGATCGAATCGGGTGCGGTGTCTTCTTTCATTTTATGGGGTCCTCCCGGAGTGGGCAAGACGACGCTTGCGATGATTATCGCGGAGCAGTTGAAGCGTCCTTTTTATGTGCTGAGCGCGGTGAGCTCCGGGGTGAAGGATGTGCGCGAGGTGATTCAGAAGGCGGAGAGCCAGCGTTTTTTCAATACGCCCAATCCGATTTTGTTTATCGACGAGATTCATCGCTTTTCCAAGGCGCAGCAGGATTCTTTGCTGGCGGCGGTGGAGAAAGGCACGGTGACGTTAATCGGCGCCACGACGGAGAATCCTTCCTTCGAGGTGATTTCCCCCTTGCTGTCCCGTTGCCAGGTGTATGTGCTGAAAGCGCAGGAGAGGGGCGACCTCGAAAGTCTGATAGACCGGGCGGTGACCACCGATTTTTATTTGAAGGAGAAGAACATCGTGGTGAAGGAGAAAGAGGCGTTGATTTCCTTTAGTGGAGGGGATGCCCGGAAATTGTTGAACATCCTGGAATTGGTTGTGAATGCCCAGCCCGGGCCGGAAATCGTCATCGACAACGAAGCGGTTCGGAAAGAGTTGCAGGAAAATCCGCTGATGTACGATAAGGACGGGGAGCAGCATTACGACATTATTTCGGCGATGATCAAGTCCATTCGGGGCAGCGACCCGAATGCGGCGTTGTATTATATGGCGCGGATGCTCGAGGGGGGAGAGGATCCCAAGTTCATCGCCCGCCGTTTGCTGATATCGGCATCCGAGGATATCGGACTGGCCAATCCGAATGCCATGCTGCTGGCGAATGCCTGTTTTGACATCGTGCATAAGATTGGTATGCCGGAGGCGCGGATTCCTTTGTCGGAGTGTGTGATTTACCTTGCCACTTCGCCGAAGAGCAATTCGGCTTACCTGGCGGTCGATGAGGCGTTGGCGTTGGTTCGGCGGACGGGAAATGTGGCGGTGCCGTTGTATTTGAGGAATGCTCCGACGAAGTTGATGAAGGAGTTGAATTACGGGAAGGATTACAAGTATGCGCATGACTATCCCGGCAATTTTGTGGAAATGGAGTTTATGCCCGAGGAGTTGAAGAAAGAGGTTTTTTACAGGCCACAGGCGAATGCGGCGGAAGTGAAGATTCTGGAACGTCTGAAAAACTGGTGGAAAAAAAAGTATTAGCCGTCCGGTAGGACGTTTCAGATATCCAGTTGGACGACCGTGATTCCGGCTCCGCCCAATTGCACCTTTTCATCGGCGAAAGAGCCTACCAGCGGGTGGGTGCCGAGATATTGCCGGATAATCTGGCGCAAGGCTCCGGTTCCTGTTCCGTGCAGGAGCCGGACTATTTTATAGTTCAGCATGATGGCTTCGTCCAGGAAAGTGACAACTCGTTGCAACGCTTCGTCTCCGCGCATGCCGCGCAGGTCAATGTCGGGTTTGAAGTTCATCTGTTTCTGACTGATGTTTTCCCGGACATTCGTGTAGGTGTTTTGCGGTTGCGGGCGAGCGATTTTCTTGGCTTGCGATGCCGATACTTTTTTCAATTGTGTTAGTCGGACGTTGGTTCTGAGATTGCCGAGGGCGATGACGGCATTCTTGCCGTCCAGTTCCAGGATTTCGCCGACCGCCTTGTTCGGAAGGCATACCATATCGCCTTTCCTGAGTGGGGTTGCATCCGGCGATGCCGGGGTTCCAGCGGGAAGAGCCGTTTGCTTTTCTTGCTTTTCCTTTTTGTGTTTCTCCCGGTTTTTCAGTTTCTCCATTTTTTTTCGGATGCGCTCTTCCTCTTCGTTGGCGGCTTCCGTCAGCAGGCGTTGTTTCTCGGCTTCCATTTGCTGTCGGATTTGCCGGGTCTTTTCTTTTTCCGCCTGGTTTTCCCGTATTTCCCGGATGGTGTGTTCTATCGTTTTGTTGGCAGAGGCGATGATTTCCTGGGCTTTTTCCCGAGCTTCCTGGAGGATTTCCTTGCGGATGCGGGACGTTTCGTTCAGTTCGTTGCTGTATTTTTCGACCACTTCGTCCAGGCGTTTCTCGTTCTCGTGGATTTTCTTCCGTTTTTCTTCCCAATAGCGTTTGTCGCGGGCGATGTCTTTCAGGTGCTTGTCGTAGTTGATTTGGTCTTCTCCGATTTTGGATGCCGCTTCTTCCAGAATCTCTTTCGGCAGACCGATTTTTTTTGCAATCTCGAAAGCGAAGGACGAGCCGGGCTTGCCGATTTTCAGTTCAAAAAGCGGCAGCATCCGGTGGCTGTCGTAGAGCATGGCTCCATTTTCGATGCCGGGCGTCTCGGCGGCAAAGTGTTTCAGATTGGTATAGTGGGTCGTGATGACGCCCTTGACACCTGCCTGGTTCAATGCGGAGAGAATCGCTTCGGCAATGGCTCCTCCCAGCATGGGTTCGGTTCCCGTGCCGAATTCATCGATGAGCACGAGCGTGTCGCTGTTCCCGTGTCGCAGGAAGTTTTTCATGTTGATGAGGTGGGAACTGTATGTACTCAGGTCGTTTTCAATGGATTGCTCGTCCCCGATGTCGATGAGGATGTTCCGAAAGATGCCGAACACGCTATTTTCGCCTACCGGAACTGGTAGTCCGCATTGGAACATGTATTGCAATAGTCCGGCGGTTTGCAGGCATACCGATTTTCCTCCGGCATTCGGACCTGAAATCAGGATAATCCGTTGCCCGGGAGTGATTTCGATGTTCAGGGGAATGAGGGGCTTGCCCGCATTTTTCAGGCTGAGCCATAGCAGGGGATGACGTGCTTGGTGCCACGACATTTCCGGCTGTTCCCCGAAGGTCGGGATAATGGCCTCGATGCTGTTGGCAAAGGCGGCTTTCCCCCGGACAAAGTCGATGTACGCCAGAAAATCGTAGGCGGGAATCAGTTCGTCGATGCAGGGACGCACCTCGTCGGCAAATTTCTGTAGGATGCGGGTGATTTCCCGTTTTTCTTCCAGTTCCAGTTCCCGGATTTCATTGTTGGTCTCGACGATTTCCGCCGGTTCGATGTAGGAGGTTTTACCGGTGGCGGATTCGTCGTGGACGATTCCGTTGATTTTGCGTTTGTAGGCGGAGGGTACGGGGATGACCATGCGTCCGTCCCGAATGGCAATGGTACTTTCCTTATCCGCCCAGCCTTCCGCTTGCGCCTGTTGGAGAAGGCTCTGCATCCGTTTCGAGATGCCTGCCTGTTTGCGTTGCAGGCGGTGGCGAATGTCGTTCAGTTCTGGAGACGCGCTGTCCTTGATTGTGCCGTGCTTGGTCACAATGGCGTCCAGACGTTGCTGGATCGCGGGAAAAAGCCGGATATTGCCGGCTTTTCCGGTCAAAATGGGGAAGCGCGTTTCTTTGTTTTTGAAGAAGCGGACAATCGAACTGATGGAGTCGAGCGAGTTTTTCAAAGCGACCATTTCCGGGATTTCCAGAAATATCCCTTCTATCCGGATTTTGTGAAGGAACGGACGGGCGTCCCGGAAATGGTCTGCGGGGAAATTCTCTTCGCCTTGCAGGATGTCCATCAGTTCCTTGGTTTCGGACAGCTGTTCGCCGATGGTCCGGTGGTCTGATGAAAAGGCCATGGCTTCGACCAGTTCGCACCCCATATCGCTCAGGCAGTAATTCCGGATGAGCTGCCTGATTTTGTCGAATTTGATTTTACTCTCGAAATTCTCCGGATAAATCATGGTAGAGTGGTTAAAGTTGTCGACTTCCTGAGGTGCAAAACTGACGGGCGTTTGAACCGTTTATTCCTTGACGCTTCCGTTGATGTTCAGTACGGTTTCCGGATGTTGCGGGTCGTTGGTGATGATGGTCACCGTTTTGTATTGGCGGCCCGATTTTCCGGAGGAGTCGAACGTTGCACGGATGACGGTCTGCTTGCCCGGAGCCAGGGTGTTTTCTCCCAGCGTGACGGCGGTACAGCCGCAACTGGCTTTGGTCTTCCGGATGTAAAGCGGACTTTTCCCGGTGTTGGTCAGCGTGAAGTCGCAGTTCGTTTTTTCACCTTTCTTGATTTCTCCGAAGTTGTGTTCCTTTTTGTCGAACGAAGCAACGGGTGCGTTTGCCAGTTCCTTTTTGCTCAACTGGCTGAAATCTTCCATCAAAGTGGCGGTCACAGTCAGCCGGTTTGCATAGTTTCTTGCATTGTTGATGGAGAACACCAGCGACTCGTAGCTGTATCCGTAGTCGTTTTTCTTGGCGGCGTCGAACTTGATGACGATTGCACCTTTCTGTCCGGATTCCACCTTGGCGGGGACAAATGTGGCCTCGATGTGCGACGGCTTGTATTGGACGCCCAGCGTGACGGCTTCCGGCCGGCTGTTGATGAAATACACCGTGTCGCAAACGGTCTGCCACGTGTAGATGTTATTGAATCCGACGTGGCTGCTTTTGAATTTCAGCCCGTCTATGTTCTGTTTGTATAGCAAATCCGGCATTTTCGGATTGTCTACGATCTGCCCGCTAATGCCTAATTCCAGGCGTTTGTTGCTGGCATTGGAGTAAACCATGATTTTGTAGTTGAACTTTTCCTGGGGCAGATTTGCCGAAGTGAAAGTCAGCCGGATTTCCGCGCTTTTGCCGGGAGCGACGGGAGTACGGTCCCAGTCTGCCTTGAATTGCGATGCCATGGGCGTTACCCGGGTGATGATGACTGGCTGGTCGCCCGTGTTTTTAATCTGGTAGCTCACCGTCCGGGGCGCAGTGTCGGCTTTGACGTTTTTCAAATCCAGCACCGGATTTTTGGTTTCCAGATGCCCCTGGCCGAAAAGCAGGCAACACTGCGACAGGATTACGAATAGGAGGAATATGGATTTCATGACTGGTGTTCTTTTATTTTCCGGTATTGGCGACAATTTTGTAGTTGATGACGGAATGTTGCGGGTCGTTGGTAATCAACTGGATGATTTGGGTGCTTTTGGAGTTTTTGGTTTTGTAAGTCACTACGGCTTTCATCTTTTTTCCCGCTTTAATCGTTGTTTTGGGCAGGGCGACGGACGTTCCCGGGTCGGATGCCTTTATTTTCCGGATGATTAAATCCGATTTGCCCGTGTTTTGAATGTAAAACTCATGGGTGTTGGTGCTGTTCGGAGCGATGTTTTCCAGATTGGCTTCCATTTCGGACAGCGAGATAAACGGGGCTTTTTCAAAATTGCCCTCATAGAAAGAAAAATCCTCACTGATGTTGGCGGTGATGTTCAGTGTGCCTTTGTCCTGGTCGTTGACTGTGATGCGCACGAGGTCGGAAACAAATCCCCAGTCGTTTTTTTGTGCGGCATCGTATTTAATCAGCAGGTGTCCCACTGCACCCTTGGCCAGAGACGGGGAGGATACGGTGACGTTGATGGCGGGCGATTCGGACGTTGCCGTCAGCGTTGCCGGCTGGTCTGCCGTGTTGACGATGGCGAGTTTCCGTTCCAACTGCTGGTTGTTCTTGATGTTTCCTAAATTGATGCCATTGTTGAAGATTTTGACGGAGCCTACCTGGTATTAGTATTTTTCATACGGTACTACGGTCTTGAGGCTGACATTTCCCCGTATGGTCAGGTAAAAGACTGAGTTGGTTTCGTTGGAATTGACCGTAATGCTTTTGGTAAACGTACCGGGACGGTTGCGGGGATCGAAAGATACCTTTATGTTGCCGGATTCTCCCGGAGCAATGGGCTGCCGGTTCCATTCCGGCGTGGTGCATCCGCATCCCGCCCTCACGTTAGTGAGTATCAGGGGCGATTCTCAGGTATT
>CAYNXE010000089.1:0-9141 GCA_964400995.1 uncultured Odoribacter sp. | reverse complement strand
GTCCCGTATTTGTATTTTCCATACACTTCGACCGGCAACACGGCAGAAACTTCCCCGTCCGCATTCGTGGCGGTCAATTTCACTTCAAACTGTCCCAGTTCGTTGGCTTTAAACACATAGACCGAATCCGTGGACGTTTCTTCTCCGTTTACGAACCAGTTCAGCGTGGTTTCCAGCGGACTTTCCACGTTGGCTTTCAGGACAATCGAGTCGTCCTGGGGCACAGCATCCAGTTCGCTTAAATTCTCGATAGACACAACGGGAGGCGTCGGAATATATTTTTCCTTTTCGTCCTGGCACGAAGCGAACAGACCACACACAAATCCTCCTAAAATCAACAGATAAACATACTTTTTCATCACTTTCATTTTTTTAGTTCTACATTTTGTTATTATTACCTAGAATTCCAGTATCACAGAAAATAAACAGTTCCGCAGGGGCATCGGGTAGTATTGCGTGGACTCGTAATAGGCGTCCAGCAGGTTGTCTACCCGAACCGAAGGGGTCAGGCACATCCCGTTGCCGAACTTGTGGCGATACCCCGCTTGCAGGTTCTGCACCGCATAAGGATCGGTGGCATATTCCTGGTCGGTGGTGATAAACCGACGTCCGATATACGTGACCTGCCACGAGCAAAAAGCCCCCCGGTAATCGGCGGTGACCCTCGTGTTCCATTTGAAGCGGGGCACGTAGGGAATCTGTTTCATAAACGACCCGTCGTCCTCGTGCCTTTTCTTGCGGGTCCGGGATTGCGACCAATTGTAATTGCCCGAAACGCCTACCCTCAGGTCGCCGATTTCATACGTCAGCTTGCCGAACAGTTCCACGCCTTCCGAACGCACGTTCCGGTGGTTCTGCGGTGTCCACACCCATTGATTCCCGTCCTTGGGCAACCACAGAATCCAGTCGTCGATATACATCAGGTAGCCCGCAACCTCGGCATCCAACGACAATTCCCGGCACAGCTGTTTCCGGTATGCCACGGCAACGTCATACGAATATCCTTTTTCCGGTTTTACGTCCGGATTGCCACCCGGACGCCAATAGAGGTCGTTCATACTCGGAAACCGGTAATTATACGCCACACTTCCTTTCACCTGCAAATCCCTTTCGTAAGGATAGCATACCAGCCCTGCCGACCAAGTGGATACGTTCCGTCTGTCGTTCCGCTCAAACAGATACTGTCCGTTGAGCGAGAGTCGTTTCACCGGCTTCCACATCGCCGACACCTGCCACGACAGCACGTTCCGAGGATGACAAAACGGGGGGTCCACCACGGGAATGTCGTAATCCACGTCTTCCAGGATGTATTTCGACGAGTCAATGTCGATGTAACTGCTCACCCGTATCCAATCGTGGGAATAGGTGAGGCTCGACCCCAATATGAGATTTTGCAACGGCGTACAGGTGTAATTGACAATTCCCTGCCAGGTTTGTGACTGGTTTTTGTTTCCCTCGGGGTCGAACATCCCGCCGGCATACCATTTGTCGTACTTCTGCCTGTAAAACTGTCCTGCCGTCTTCACCTGAAGGTCGTGGATATGACGCGTGAAATCCAGTCCGAGATAACCCCGGACATTCGTTTCCCGCTGTTTCTCGTGCGTCTGGTTGACAACTCCCAATGCCGGGGGCAACATCCGTTCTCCTTCCTGGTACCAGGCGATTGCCGTCAACCGCACATCGGGGGAGAGGCGGAAATAGCCTTCCTGCATCGCCGACCACTGCGTGTAGTCGGCATCCCGGCGTTTCTCTCGGAAGGGGTCGTTCGTCAATACCTTGTTCACGTAGGTGTAGTCGTTATCCGAATGCTGGTAGTACAGCCGGGTCTTGAAACTCGATTTTTGCCCGCCCGCCTTCACTTGCGCGCCGACGGTACAGGTGCCGTATGAACCGTATTCACCCAGCACCTTTCCCGTGACGCCCTTGTGCCAATCGGGGGTGGTGAACAGATTAACGCTACCGCCAATGGCTCCCGTGCCGTTTTTCCCGTGACTGCCCCCGTAGTAGAGGTTGATGTTGTCCGTAAAAAACACCGGTATCTGCGAAAAATCGAATGTTCCCGACATCGGCGGGATGATGTTGATTCCGTTCCAGTTCACCCGGGTCTCGGAAGGGCTTGCCCCCCGGAACGATGCCGTAGACAAGGCACCCATTCCGAGGCTCTTTATATAGATTGTTGTGTGTTCGGTGAGGAGTTCCGCCAATGAACGTGTCTTGTTCTCCTGCAAGACTTCCGGGTCTATACGGCTCACTCTCGCCCCCGCGTTCGCCTCGTTGGCATATTGTACGCGCCGGCTGACGATATGCACCGTATCGATGACCCCGTACATCGCAATGGAGTCCTTCCGTTGCGCCCGAACCTGCATTCCGGCGCACAGGGCAATGCAAATGCCCAATCCCGTTTTCACCTGCTTCAACATAACTCCTGCTTGATTATCGGCATTCCGGAAAGTAAACCTGGCTGGGATAAATCCCCACCCGGTGGCTGAGGACCGTACCGTCTTTCAGGTAATGACGCACATACCCCCTTTGCGCCGTGTAGTCCAGGCAATCGCACAAATAGACCTCTCCGTCGGGACTGACGGCAAATCCGAACATCATACCGACACCCGGCAGGTCGTAATAATGCTCAAATTCCCCCGTATCGACATTCATCCGATATACGCTCTGTTGTTCCTTCGTCCCCTGAGTTTCCGCCACCCGGGTCTTCACGTTAAAATAAATCCACGTGCCTGTGGGGTCGATGTCCGTCCGGTTGTAATTGATGTGGCCGATGACTTCTCCGACCGTCGCGTTTTCCGGGTTTTCAAAAGGCAACGTATGAGACCGTACCACTTTTTCCCGCGCCGGGTCCACGCATTTCAGCGTGACGCCCGTCACCGCTCCCGCTTCCTTCCGGTTCATCAACCCCCAAATCATCCCGTTCTTATCGACCAGCATCCGGCAAGTTTTCGTGTATTCTTCGTTGTACACCTCCTTGATGACCCGGGCGGACGCCTTGTTGATAGCCTTGACGTCGAAAACGTACAGGCCTCCTTGCGTCATACCGAACACTTTGTTTCCCGTCGACACGAGGTATTCTATCCACCTCGGCACGGAGATGTATTCCAACGGCTTCCCGTAGGGAGGCACCGTCCGGATGAGGACCAACTGTTGCCTCAGGTCGGAAACGACCGCTTCCGTGTCTGAAATGGGTACGATTTGACGCGGACTTCCCGCCTGTTCGTAAAGAATGGTGCCCAAGGAGACAAACGTCCGGGGGTCGACCACTTCTATTTTCTTTGAATTGTCCAACGCCACGAAGTATTTGCCGTTTATCATCGTGATAGATTGCGCCACATCTCCCAGTGGGCGCTGGTTGACCTCCTGGAATACGTCCGCGACGACGTTCTTGTCCTTGTAAATCAAGGAAATGCCTCCGGTGTTCGTGTTGATTCTTCCCTCGTTGAGCACAAGGGCTTCGATTTCCCCTAATTTTGAAAAGTCTCCCCCGGGATAGGGCGTTCCCTCTTTGTCACACGCCAGAACAGATGCACAGAGCCACAAGGCGACAGCACAACGAAACAATCTCTTTGACCGCATTGCTTTTTCAATTAAATCAAAGGGAATAGCGAATGAAAAGGCTTAACACACGATATGCATCAGCGTTAACGTTCTCCTTCCCCTTGAACGTTAAACATTTCTATGTGTAGCAGGTTTTCTGACTTGTTTCCTTTTTGAACGTCCTTCCCATTTCTCATCGAAACAGTGGACTGCACGGTTCAAAAAGTTGGATGAAACTTACAGCAGTGGATCTGTTCAGGATTTTCACCTGATTCCCTAGCGAATGACTACAGACTGTAAATCAACACATAAAATCATTATTTGCGGGCAAAATTATATAATTAATCTTTTTCTCCAAAAAGAAAAGGAATTTTTATTTTTTTCAATCCCGGCTCATTATTTCCGTCTGCCGGTCAATGGACGCCTGGTGTATCGTTTTGAAAAGTTTTTCCAGAAATTCGCAGTCCAATCCTTTTTTCCTGCCTTTTTCAAACACTTTCGCCAGCACTTTTTCCCAACGGCCGGGTTGCAATATGGTGATGTTGTTCTGTTTCTTGTATCTGCCGATTTCGTCGGAAATGCGCATACGGCTTGCCAGGAGTTCCAGGAGTTCATCGTCGATGCCGTCGATACGCGCCCGCAAATCGTCCATATTTTCCTTATATTCCAGGCTTTCGGAATCAACATCCCGGATAACCAATTTTCCAAGCATATCCGCCAAATCCGCCGGAGTGAGTTGCTGTGCGGCATCGCTAAGGGCGATTTCGGGGCAGATATGCGACTCGACAATCAGTCCGTCGAATCCCAAATCCATTGCCTGCTGGGCGATTTCCGGAACATATTCCCTCTTTCCGGAAATATGGCTGGGGTCGCAAATCATCAGCATCTCCGGAAAACGGCGCTTGATTTCAATGGGCAACTGCCACTGGGGCATATTGCGGTATTTCGATTTTCCGTAAACGGAGAAGCCCCGGTGGATGACCCCGATTTTTTTCAATCCCGCGAGATTCAAGCGCTCCAATGCCCCAATCCACAATTCCACGTCGGGATTGACGGGATTTTTGACCAATACGGGAATGTCGGTGCCTTTCAACGCATCCGCAATTTCCTGAATGGCGAAAGGATTCGCCGTGGTCCGGGCACCGATCCACAACATATCCGCTCCCGCCTTCAACGCCTCGTAAACGTGTTTCACGTTGGCTACTTCTGTCGATATTTTCATTCCCAATTCATTCCGCACCCGCTGCATCCATTGCAGACCAACTACTCCGACACCCTCAAAACTGTTCGGACGGGTACGGGGCTTCCATATTCCCGCCCTCAACACATCAATTCCTCCGGCTTTCAAAGCCTTCGCCGTTTCAAAAAGTTGCTGCTCGCTTTCGGCACTGCACGGTCCGGCAATGACCACCGGGCGGGTCATGTCCGCAAACAATCCCCATTCTTCCGCCTTGATGATATCCAATTGCATGATATTTCTTTTGATTTAAACGTTATCTGATTCTTTTTTTCATTCTCTTTCCGGTGACAGAAATCCGCACTCTCTTTTCATCCTGTCCCGCGTCCGATTTCGTAAAAACAAGGATTCCCGCACTGGCATCGCCCTTGACAGGACGTTCCGCCAAAGCACTGTCCCCGAATGCCGTGTCAAAGATATACTTTTCATTTCATTCCCCATTGTCCATTTAACACTCAACAGAAAGAACCGTGCTTGAAACGAGACACGCCAAGGGCTTCCCGGATTCGTCCCGCTGCTTCCCGCAAGACTTCCTGCCCCGCACAAAGCGAAATCCGGACATACCGTTCGCCGTTCCTGCCAAAAATAAAACCGGGCGTAATAAATACATGCGCCTTCTCCAGCACATAGTCGGACAAACGGGAACCGTTTTCCCAGGCAGTTCCAACCTTGCCCCACAAAAACATACCCCCGCACCGTCTGTCGTAGGTCACATCCAGCGCATCAAAAATCTCTCCCGCCAAAACCTGCCTTTCCCGGTACTCGCTGTTCAATTGCCCGTACCACTCCCTGTCCTGTCGTAACGCTTCAACCGCTGCCAACTGCAACGGCTTGAACATTCCGGAATCCATGTTGCTTTTCACCTTCAACACCTGGGCAACGACATCGGCATCCCCCGCCAGCATGCCGATGCGCCAACCGGACATGTTGTGCGCCTTGCTCAAGGAATTCAGTTCCACGCAGCACGCTTTCGAACGGGGTACGCTCAAAATACTCAACTGCTCTTCGCACAAGATAAAGCTATATGGATTATCATTGCATATCAATATATTATGCTTCATTCCGAAATCCACCAAACGCTCGAACAACTTCCTGTCCGCCCGGACACCCGTCGGCATGTGCGGATAGTTGGTCCACATGATCTTCACACGGGACAAATCCATGCTTTCCAATTGCTCGAAATCGGGCATCCAGCCGCGCTCTTCTTTCAAATCGTAAGGAACCGGCTCAGCTTCCGCCAGCAGGGAGGCGGAAGAGTAGGTGGGATAACCGGGGTCCGGCACCAGTACCCGGTCGCCAGGATTCAGAAAAGCCAGCGACAACAACAAAATGCCCTCCTTGGATCCCACCAAAGGCTGAATCTCTGTGGCAGGGTCCAGATCCACCCGGTAATACTCCTTGTACCAGTCCGCAAAACCTTGCCTCAACTGTGCAATGCCCTTGTAGCTCTGATAAGCATGATTGGCTGCGTCCAAGCTTTCCTCTACCAATACCCGGACAGCCGATTCGGGCGGCATCCGGTCCGGGGCACCGATACCCAAATTAATCACTTTCGCCCCCTGGCGATTCATCAGATCGATTTCCTGTAACTTTTTGGAGAAATAGTATTCACTGACACCATTGGTCCGTTTTGACGGTTGAATCATCATCGTTCGTTATTTTTAGTTTCTACTGACAATTGCTTTTGTATTCCCCCATGACGCTCAATTCGTCCGCCAACGGCCGGACGGCATTCATCGCTTCACGGTAACGGGCATAATCCTCAAATTTCAAATCCACGTAAAAGAAATACTGCCACTCTTTCCCCGGGATCGGCAATGATTGAATTTTGGTCAAGTTCACCTCATAAAAGGCGAAAATGGACAGCACCTGCGACAAACGCCCCGTCTTGTGGGGCAAAGTGAAACAAATCGAAGACTTGTCGATTTCCTGCTCCGGCACCTCGATGCCGTCATCCAAAACCAAGAAACGGGTAAAATTCTGCTTGTGGGTTTCAATGCCCGCCGCCAATATCTCCAGTCCGAACAACTCCGAAGCCAGTTCCGAAGCAATCGCCCCGACGTGCGACAGCCGATTTCTCGCAATGTCGGCGGCACTCTTCGCCGTATCTTCCGATTCCACCAGACGAATATGGGGATAAGCCTTGAAAAACTCCCGGGTCTGGGCAATCGCCATGTAATGGGAATGCACTTCGGTAATCTCCCCGATGTCCTGCCCGGGCAGAGCCAGCAGGTTCTGCCGAATCCGCAGAAGCACTTCCCCTTTAATCCGTTTCCCGGATTTCTGCAACAAAGAATAATTCGGCA
Source organism: uncultured Odoribacter sp. (assembly GCA_964400995.1). Taxonomy (GTDB): domain Bacteria; phylum Bacteroidota; class Bacteroidia; order Bacteroidales; family Marinifilaceae; genus Odoribacter. The sequence goes on along the minus strand of CAYNXE010000089.1, from coordinate 2,055 downwards.
ACAGTCCACCTGCAACGGTATTTTCAATGGCCATGACAGCACCATCCGCCGACCCGTCCGACAAACGGACAAACAAATCCTCAAAACTCAGGCACTCGCATACCTCTATCTGATTTCCGTAAAACAAACGGGCAGCCTGCTCGTGAAAACATCCGTGTACACCTTGAATGGCAATTCTTTTCATTTCGAAATCGTTTTGTTAGTTACTAAAAAACCCCGGCTTGTCAGCCGGGGTTCATCTATCCTCTCGTCGTTTATCGTTCAGGACAACAGATACCACCACCGGCTACTCTTGCGGAAATAAAAGTAGAAGCAGAAGTCAAACCCGTTACTAAATCGAAAAAACGTATTCATCATGTCTTAATCTTTGTCAAATAAAAAAGCCCTGAATCATCAGGGCTTACTCAAATATCTAAAAAAATCATACGGAAGCCCTTTTACTTTCTGCTAAAAAAGTAAAAGAAAAAAGAATATGCGCTTCCAAATAATTTCATCGTTCTCGTATGTATTTCGGGGACAAATATACAAATATTTCGTCAAAACAAAAGTTTTGGTGAAAAGTTTGTAAAGTTCATAAGGTTTATAAAGTATGGAAGTGACAAGAAACTTTATCACTTTACGGGCTGTGAATCCTCGTTTTATTGTCGTATCTTCGCCAGGTATAATTTAATCGTACCACAGATCATGTCCGACACGAAAACTTTGTTCCTACTGGATGCTTATGCGCTGATATTCCGCTCTTATTACGCATTCATCAACAACCCCAGGATTACCACGACCGGCATCAATACGTCCGCCACGTTCGGATTTTGCAATTTTCTGCTGGAACTGCTGGAATTGGAAAAGCCCACCCACATCGCCGTGGTCTTCGACCCGGACGGCCCCACGTTCCGGCATGAAATGTACACGCCCTACAAGGCACAGCGTCCGCCAATGCCCGAGGATTTGCGGAAATCCGTTCCTTATATCAAACAAATCATCGCAGGGCTCGGCATTTCCTGCATCGACGCTCCCGGCTACGAGGCGGACGATCTCATTGGCACCTTGGCGAAGAAAGCGGAAAAGGAGGGGTACACGGTCTATATGATTACGCCCGACAAGGATTATGCACAGGTCGTCAGCGAAAACATTTTCATGTACAAGCCCGGACGAGCCGGAAACAAGTCGGAAGTATGGGGTATTCCGGAAGTCCTGGACCATTTCGGCATTGAACGGGTGGAGCAGGTCATCGACATCCTGGGGCTGATGGGCGATACCGCCGACAACGTGCCGGGATGCTCCGGCATCGGTCCCAAAAGTGCCGCCGCCCTGGTGTACAAGTACGGCGACATTGACGGCATATACGCACACATCAATGAACTGAAAGGCAAACAACGACAGAACCTGCTGGACTGCCAGCCGACCGTGCAGTTATCCCGCACCCTGGTCACCATTTGCACGGAAGTTCCCACCGACATCGTTCCCGAAAATCTGGAAAAACGACACATTGACGCCCAGATTCTGGAACCGATTTTCAAGGAACTCGAATTGTTTTCGCTCACCAAACGCGTTCTAAATACGGAAGAGGAGGAGGAAAAGCCGGAAAAACTGGCAGACATCGAGGTAAATTATTCCGACCGCTCGCAAGACATTGCCGGACTTGCCAGGGAATTGGAAAATGCCGATGTGTTTGCGCTGTATATGGCAGGCAAGTCTGAAGCCCTGTACAGCACCTGGCCCGCCCGGCTTTGCTTTTCCTTCGCCCTCCACAGGGTCGATTACATCAATCTTCCCGCCGACAAGGAAGAAGCCCAAAAAATCATACGGCAATTCCAATCCGTATTTGAAAACGAAAACAAAGTGCTAATTTCCGCCGACGTAAAAGACGACATCATCTGGTTGAAAAGGGCAGGCATCAGTCTGAAAAACAAAATCTTCGACATCAAGATTGCCCATTACGTCCTGCATCCGGACATGTCGCACGAATTGGGCAGAATTGCTCTGGAATACCTGAATTACAAACTTTCCGGCACGAAGAAAGAGGACCCGCAACTCACGCTGCTTTTCGACGAAGAG
>CAYNXE010000088.1:0-9155 GCA_964400995.1 uncultured Odoribacter sp. | reverse complement strand
CCCCAATTGTGCTGGTACATCAAAGTAAACAGGCGTTCCATGCGTTTGAGCCTGTTGTAGACCGCATGGATTTTGCTGTATTCCGAGCAGTTTACATGAGTGGCGGGACACAATAGCCGCGCTTCTTCCAGGAAAAACAGACGCATTCTTTGGTCTTCGGGCGACATGCCTGCTGTATGCCGGGAACTTGTGGATTCGTTGTTAAAAATCATCGGATCGTTGTCTGTCGTAAACATGGCTTTTGTTTTTAAGTAAAAAAAAGAACGGTTCCGCCTTTTCCGTAAACTAAACGTATCCAATCTATGTATTTTCGGGGTTTCCCCCACGGAAGTACGGAACCGTAAAAAAGAAGGTGTCAATGGTAGTTGTTGTATGTGTAGACACCTCGGTAGAGTCTAAGATTGGATGTTCAATTGGTACAAATTTATGATATTTTTTTGGAATAGCATACAAATTTGCAATTTATTTTTGTTTTTTTTCAAAACATTGTAGCGTGAAAGGTTGTCAATTGTCTTATGCAGAGAGAGTTGCATAAAATATAACGATAGGGAAATTCGGACTTAACGGATGATTTTGCTTAACAATAAACGGTATTCGTGGGCGAAATTCGGGGTGACGGACTCTTCCCGGATGCCTTGTTCGATTTCTTTTTTGTTCCAGAAGCGTCCTTCGTCCACTTCATCGTTGTCGATGTGGATTTCGTTGTGGCGGGAGCAGACGAACGAAAATACCAGTTCTTTCTCCCGGGGACTTTCCCAAAGGTAGCTTCCGATGAATCGGGCTTCGAAATCCGTGATGCCCAGTTCTTCCCGGGTTTCCCTTTTCAGTGCGTCTTCGATTTTTTCGTTCAGTCCGACGTGTCCGCCCACTGCGGTGTCCCATTTTCCCGGCAACAGGTCTTTTTTCATGCTTCTTTTTTGCAGGAAAATGTCATGCCGGTCGTTGAGGATGTGCAGGTGCACCACGGGGTGCAGGAGTTTGGAGCCCGAATGGCAGAGGCTGCGCGGTGCCTGACCGATGACTTCGCCTTTTTCGTTGACAACCGGCAGCCATTCTTCTTTTCTCATTTTGTTCAGCATCCTGCGCTTGCGGAGGAAGAGCGATGCGAAAAAGAGTCCCAGCAGGATATAGAGCAGGTAGTTGCTGATAAATCCGGCTGCGGGTTCCGCTACGAAAGCCAGGGCGTAATAAGCGAGCAGGACAAGGGCGGTCACGATAAAGAACAGGGCTTTCAGGCTTCGGCGCATGCTTTGCAATTCTTGTTCCGACAGGCGGATGTTTTTCCGGTATCCTGCCGGCAGGCTTGCCGTCATGTCTATCCGGGAGAAGGCGAATATCCCCAGCAGTATGCACACGCTCGTTTCAATGATTGCCGGCTGGTATCTGCCTATGGTGGAGTCGCTCGAAAACAGGGCGATGATGCCGGGCAGGCAGAAAAACAGCGTCGTCCACAGAATGGTGCGGTCGTACCTCTTTTCCCGGAACCGGGTGTAGGTAAATTCGACGATGCCGGACAGCAGGGCGATTCCGGAACCGATGACGGGACCGAAGCATTCGTCCGCGATGAAATAAATGGCGATGAGCAGCAGGGACGGCAGCAGGCTTTTGAAGTGACGGGACATAGGCGGTGGTTTACGCGAAAGGTTGTGCATATCGGGATAAAAAAACCGTTTGAAATGCTTCAAACGGTTTTTTGTGGATGAGGTACTGATTATTTTACAGTATTCATGTGAACAATCAGTTCCAATACTTTGTTTGAATAACCCCATTCGTTGTCATACCAGGAAACGAGTTTCACAAAGTTTTTGTTCAATGCGATACCGGCTTTGGCATCGAAGATGGAAGTGCGGGCATCGCCCAGGAAGTCTGAAGAAACCACTTCTTCTTCGGTATAACCCAGAATGCCTTTCATTTCGCCTTCTGAAGCAGCCTTGATAGCAGCCTTGATGTCATCGTAGGAAGCCTCTTTTGCCAGACGGAAAGTCACGTCCACTACGGATACGTCCAGAGTCGGAACGCGGAATGACATACCGGTCAGTTTGCCGTTCAATTCCGGAATCACCTTGCCTACTGCTTTGGCTGCACCGGTGGAAGACGGGATGATGTTGCCGGCAGCGGCGCGTCCACCTCTCCAGTCTTTCATAGACGGACCGTCAACGGTTTTCTGGGTTGCGGTGGTAGAGTGTACCGTTGTCATCAAACCTTCGATAACGCCGAATTTGTCGTTGATTACTTTGGTCAGCGGAGCCAGACAGTTGGTCGTGCAGGATGCGTTGGAAACAATGGTCTGTCCTTTGTATTCCTTGTTGTTTACACCCATAACGAACATCGGGGTGTCGTCCTTGGAAGGAGCGGACATCACTACTCGTTTGGCACCGGCCTTGAGGTGAGCCTCTGCTTTCTCTTTGGTCAGGAAAAGACCGGTTGATTCAACCACGTATTCAGCTCCTACTTCGTCCCATTTCAGGTTGGCAGGGTCTTTCTCTGCCGTTACGCGGATTGCGTGACCGTTAACGACCAGTTTGCCGTCTTTTGCTTCGGCGGTTCCGTTGAAACGACCGTGCATCGTGTCGTATTTCAACATGTACACCATCTAATCCACGTCGATCAGGTCATTGATTCCTACGATTTCAATATCGTCGCGAGTCATTGCTGCGCGGAACACCAGACGGCCGATACGACCGAAACCGTTAATACCAACTTTAATCTTTGCCATATATTCTTATTTTTAAGGTTATAAATTTTTATTTCACTCCAAAATTACAATAAAGTCACTAACTTAATGCAGGTTGCGGGCAAAAGTCGTTAAAAAAAGTACTCAAACGATTTCATTTAGGCAACCTGACCGGTAGTTTCCGTTGTTGTAGTTTGCGAGTAGGCAGGACATTTGCGGTCTATTGCGCACGAAGATAAAAGTCCCAGTAAAAACAAACCGAGAACAAGACTGATAATTGCTTTTTTCATTTTCATGATAAATCATTTTAGTTTGAAATCCTCAAACAGTCTCCGTATGATATGGGATTACTGTCTACGGATTCGGATTCGATATGGTTTCTTACTTACAAATGTAGGGGAAATATTTGAATGTAGAAAATTCTTGCCGATGAAATGCGTGCCTAAACCATCCGAAGCATCTGTCAACTTTTTTGAAGAGTTCGCTGGAATGGAAAAATCATTGCTTAATTCGGGGTAAAAATTAAAATTTATAAGTTTTTTAAGAATTTTTCTTCAAAAAAGTTTGTGCAAACGTTTTAAATGCTATATCTTTGTCTCCCGATATAGGAATATATTGCTTTATAAGTGTAGTAAATTTATTGTTAGTGTGTTTAAAAGGAGGTCTTCGGACCTCTTTTTATTTTTTATTATTTTTGGTTTTGCCAAAATACTCTCGCTCGGCAAAATGCAAGTAAACTTGCTTTTGCTCTTGCTTATTCGTATTTTTGCGACTGTAATATTGTCATCATGACCCGAGAGCAAAAAATATTCAAGCTTTTTTACCTGAAGCATTTCAAGGCTGTGGCGGCTTTCTGCCGGGCGTATGTGAAGGACGAAAAGATGGCGATGGATATGGCTCAGGAGGCATTTTACCGTTTGTTGCAGCATTGGGAGCCGGAGTATACCACCGATAGCGCGCGTGCCTTTATTTATATTACGGCAAAGAATTTGTGTCTGGACCATTTGAGGCATCGGAAGTTCAGCGGAGAGATGCCGGGAAGCGTGGACGAGCAACTGGTGACGGAGGAAAATTTGTTGGCGGAGATTATTCGCCAGGAGGCGATTGAGGGGGTGCGGCAGGCGGTGGCATCGCTTTCGGGACGCAGCCGTCAGGTCATCCGTTTGACATTGGAAGGAAAGACGAATCCGGAGATTGCGGAAGCATTGGGCATCTCGGTGAATACCGTGAAGTTTGCCAAGAAGGAGGCTTACGTGAAATTGCGAAGATACCTCGGAAATGAATACCTTGTTTTACTTGCCTTGGAAGTGGCCCAAATGACCAATTTTTTATAATTTTCAAAAAATAATACCTACCCGCTTTTTTAGTTCATCCGTATGAATTCTGAACAAACCGAGAAAAGGTAGTTTGGAAAATGTCGTGGTATGGATGAAAAGATCGATTCAGGGATAAGATTTGCCCGTTTGATGGCTGCCCGCCGGACGGGTATGATTTCAAAAGAGGATGACCGCCGTTTGGACGAATGGCTGGCGGAGCATCCCGAATTTCATCAGGTATATGAGGAAGTGATGACCTGGCGCGAGGAGGAGGAGAGCAGTCCGTTCTCGGCAGAGGAGGCGTGGGAAGATTTTAACGAACGCTATGCGCTGGGATTCCGTGGCAAGAGGATTTCGCTGCGGAGCTGGATGTCCGTGGCATGCGGCGTGGCGGTGGTGCTGAGTGTCGGTTTGTGGTTGCTCCGCAAGGAGGAACCGGTGGTGCGGGACAGAGTGCCGAGCGTGGAGAAGCTGGCGCAGGCACATTTGGAGATGGAGGACGGCACGATAGTGGATTTGGGAGAAGAGGCGATCAGCCGGGAGTTGGAGTATGGAATATCCATCAATCGGAAGCGGGGGGAAGTCGATTATCGGGAGCAGGGTGGCAAATCTGCGGAAGGAACGATGAAATACCATTCCATAAGCGTTCCGCAATACGGAGAATATAGTGTGTGGCTGTCGGACGGCACGGAGGTGAAAATCAATTCCGGCGGCCGGTTGCGTTATCCGGTGCGTTTTGCCGAGGGCGTGCGTGAGGTGTGGTTAGAGGGAGAAGCCTATTTCAAGGTAGCTCGCGATACGGCTGCCCGTTTTGTGGTGCATACCTGCCGGATGGATGTCAATGTGCTGGGGACGGTTTTCAACGTGGAGGCGTGGTCGTCGGCAGAAGTGGTGCGGGTGACTCTTTTGAGCGGAAGCGTGGAGGTTGCCTGGGAGGAGGTGAAGGCCTGTTTGCAGCCCGGCGAGCAGTCGAGTATCGGCGAGGGAGACGAGGGCTTCAAGGTTCGGCGGGTGGATACCCGTGCGGTGACGGCATGGGTGCGGGGGATGTTTTACTTCGACGGGGAAACTTTGGAGGATATTATGGCGAACCTGGCGGACTGGTACGGGTTCCGGGTGGAATATTGTCACCCTGCGGTTAAGCTGCGGCGTTTCTCGGTGGAGTTGAAACGTTACGGCAATGTGGATGATGTGTTGAAGTTTATGGAAGAAACGGGGGCTGTGCGCTTCGAGCGCAAGGGTAGTTTGATCAAGGTGTATTAAAAGAAAACTAACATACAAAACTATGAAAAGAGTGCGGATTTCTTGTGTTCTGATGAAATGGGGCGTCTTGCTGACGATGTTGTTCCCTTTTCACTTGTCCGGTATGGCGAGGTCTCAGCAGACTTTGCTGAATGTCCGGGCAAAGGAGGCTACCCTGCGTGAAGTCATTGAAATGATCAAAGCGCAGAGTGATTACACCTTTGTATATAATGTGGAAGAGGTGACCCGCTTGCGGAGGGTGTCGCTGGATGTGCGGGAGACGACGGTGGAGGAGGTGTTGCGGCAGTGTTTGGAAAATACGGGTTACACTTTCCGGGTCGAGGATCGTGTGGTGGTCATCAAGCGGATGCCTGTCCAGCAGCCTCAGGAGAGGAAAGGTGTCGTCACCGGCCGGGTGACGGACGAGGAGGGTTCCCCGCTGCCGGGCGTGACTGTCCGGTTGAAGGGCGCGCCTTATGGGACGACCACCGATGTGAACGGACGGTTCCGGCTTCCCGTTCCTGACGGGAAGGAGCATGCGCTGCTGTTCTCGTTTGTGGGCATGGTGACCCGCGAGGTGGTGTGCAAGGACGGGGAAAATGAGATTGTATTGGAAGAGAATGTCGCCATGCTGGAGGAGGCGACGGTGACGACCGGTTACCAGACGATAGACAAGACGCGGATGACGGGAGCGGTGGAAACGGTTAACTCCCGCCAGATTGCCAACAAGGGATTCGCTTCGGTCGGTGATATTTTGCGCGGGGCGATGTCGGGGGTGAGTTCCCGCCTGACTTCGGGAAAACCGGGTGCTCTTCCGGAAATCCGCATTCGGGGGCTTAATTCGTTGTATGGCGACATGAATCCGATTTGGGTGGTTGACGGCGTATTGTTCAACGGGAATGTCAATGATTTGATTCCGGAGGACATCGAGAGCATCACGGTGCTGAAAGATGCGGCGGCAACGGCCATTTACGGTTCGCAGGCGGCGAACGGCGTGATTGTCGTTACCCGCAAGCGCGGACAGGTGGGGTCGCCGTATATCCGGGTGACCTCGAGTTTTGATTTTCAGACCGCGCCGCACCCCAAGATGAAAATGATGAACACGGCCGAAAAGATTGCGTTTGAGCGGAGTGTTTTCGAGGACTTCCCCAATTTCAGCGGTGGCGGACGAGTGACGACGCTGTTGAGGGATGCGAACCGGGGCAAGATTTCGTTGGCGGATGCCGAGGCGGAAATCGAGCGGTTGAGCAAGATTAATACCGATTGGTATGACGAGGTGTTGCGGAAGCCTTTTTCCCATAATCACAATATTTCCTTTTCGGGCGGTTCGGACAAGACGACCTATTATGCCAGTGTGGGCATCCGCCAGAGCAAGGGACTGGTGCCGACGAACAATTACCGGAACTGGAGCGCGATGTTGCGCCTGTCGCACGAGTTCAACAAGCGGTTTTCGCTGTCTTTCGACTTGTCCACGAATATCCGGCGCGACGAGGATTCGGATGCGGGAGTGAGCGTTTTCAGTTATGTGACGTTTGCCAACCCGTATGAGCGTCCGTATGATGAGGAGGGGAATATGGAGTATGACCGTTCCTATTCTTCGGCGAGGAGTTCGCTGAAGGACGGTTATGCCAACGACTTCAACATTTTCAACGAGCTGTATAACAACCTGCAGACGACCAACACGCAGAGCAACCGGATAGCGCTGGAACTGAACGTCAAGTTGCTGGAGGGCTTGAGGTACAAGACCGTCGGGTCGCTCCACAGCAGTTACAGCAACGTGGAGAGCGTGCTGGGGGAGGGCACTTATACGGCGAAGTCGCATGCCTGGATCAATGCGATTTATTCGGAACTGCCTGAGTATATGAACAACGGGCAGTTGAGGGAGAACGACAGCCGGACGCAGGGATATACGTGGCAGAATCGTCTGGAATTTGCCAGGGAGTTTAACGAGTCCCATTTCCTGAACCTGTTTCTCGGGCATGAGATGTCGGAATTTACCATGTTTTCCAATTATTCTCTTTTTCCGGAATACAACGAGGAGAAGGGGTTGTTTTTCGTGCCGGAAATCGGAGCGGACAAGATTAACCTGGTGCAGGCGATGATTACCAACCTGTTGGCGCGCAGCGAGACGCGCAACCGGATTGTTTCTTTCTTCATGTCGGGGAGTTATAGTTTCCGCGACCGGTATGTCCTTTCTGCCAGTGCCCGTATGGACGGTGCGAATGTCATCGGGGGCGTCAACCGTTTTTCGCCTTTGTGGAATGCGAGTTTTAAATACAATCTGCACAAGGAGCCTTTCTTGAAAGAGGTGTCCTGGCTTGACGAACTGGCCTTCCGGGTGTCTTACGGTTATACGGGAAGCATCGACAAATCGGCTTTGCCTTTTAACGTGCTTTCTTATTCTACGTCGTTCAACTTTTTCAATACGTTGATTCCTACGTATATCCGTCCGAAGAATCCCGATATAAAGTGGCAGAAGAAGGAAGACCGCAGTTTTGGTGCGGATGTCGCTTTTTTCAAAAGGCGGTTGCGGGCGACGGTGAATTATTACAACAATGTCACCCGGGATTTGCTGGACCAGAAGAAGCTGCCGATTTCGGTCGGTATCAGCACGATCAAGCACAACACTTCATCGGTGCGCAATAGCGGCTGGGAGTTGACGTTCCGTTCCACCAATGTGCAGACGAAGAATTTTTCGTTTATCACGACGCTGAATTTTGCGATGAACCGGAGCAAGGTGTTGAAATCTTATTACAAGAGCATTCAGGAGATTCCCAAGGGATTCGATCGCACGGAGCCGGTGGAGGGTTCTTCCACCAATTCATGGCTGGGTTACCGTTTTGCGGGCATCGACCCGCTGACGGGGCATACGCTGGCGTATGTGGACAATTCGAAGCGCGAGGTGCCCATGGGCTTCCGGCGGGAGGACGGCAGTTGGGTGCTGGACATGGATTTGGCGACCGATAGCGAGAAGTTGTTGCTGAAGGAGACGCTGGGCGACAGTTATCCGCCCGTGTCGGGAGGTGCCGGGGTGACGCTTTCGTACAAACGCCTGGTGTTTGACGCCCGTTTCCTTTTCATGGCAGGACACAAGATTACCTCCGCCTATTATTCGGTGGCGGGAGCGGGAAGCATCACGTCGGTGTCCAGAAATGCGTTGCCCAAGGAAATGGGACGTTGGCGCAAGCCGGGCGACGTGACCGATATTCCGGGCTATAACGTCACGGGACAGGTGTCTTCTTTGCAGGTGGATTTTTACGACCGGAAGCTGGAGACCGGCAACTATTTGAAGTGTTCGGAGCTTTCGCTCGGATATAACCTGCCGTCGAACGTGTGCAAGAAATTGCTGTTGCAGTCCTTCCGCGTCAATCTGAATGCGCGGGATATTTTCACCGTTTCGCGCTATAAGGGGACGGACCCTGAGAACTTCGGGGCGTTCGGCTATCCGATTCCCCGGAAGTTTATGTTGTCGTTGAGTTTAGGAATTTAAACATTGAAATCATGAGAATAAGAGTATTTATCCCGCTTTTGCTGATGTGCTTTTCCTGCAAGGATTATCTGGACCTGATACCCAAGAATGAGCAGGTGGTGGCGAATATCGACGACGTGCGCACGGAGCTGCTGACTTTCTGGGCGGCTCACGTGAGTGCCAACGGGGGAACCTCGCTTGCCATAACTCCTTCTTACGGGATGTCGATGCTGTCTCTTCCGATATACAATGACGTGAACAGCCAGTTGTCGATGTATGAGGACAACCTGGACATGGTGCATTTCAGAATACACGTTTCCAATGTCGATTGCATGAATTGTTACTGGGAGTGCAATTACTGGAAATTCAGGAGCATGGCGTCCACGCTCTGGCAGTACGGATACGTGACCATCGGGTTTAAGAACGACATTCTGGACGACCTTGCCAAAGTGCC
>CAYNXE010000087.1:0-9161 GCA_964400995.1 uncultured Odoribacter sp. | reverse complement strand
AAGGCTTGGAAAAGACCAAGGAAAGCGTGTTTCAGAAGCTGGCGAGGGTGGTTGTTGGAAAGTCGAAGGTAGATGAGGAGGTGTTGGACGACCTGGAGGAAGTGCTGATTACTTCCGATGTCGGGGTGGAGACGACGATGCGCATCATTAAGAGGATTGAGGAGCGGGTGTCGCGGGACAAATATATGAATGTCGATGAATTGAACAGGGTATTGAAGGAAGAGATTGTGGCGTTGCTGAAGGAAAATACGGTCAATGATTCCGATTCGTTCGAACTGCCGGGTAACGGCGTGCCTTATGTGATTATGGTGGTCGGGGTGAACGGTGTCGGGAAAACGACGACCATTGGAAAACTGGCTTATAAGTTCAAGGAAGCCGGGAAAAAGGTGGTTTTGGGCGCTTCGGATACTTTCCGGGCGGCGGCAGTGGATCAGTTGGTCATTTGGGCGGAACGAGTGGGCGTGCCTATCGTGAAGCAGGCAATGGGTGCAGACCCGGCTTCCGTGGCTTACGACACGTTGTGCAAGGCGAAGGCGGACAGTGCCGATGTGGTCATCATCGATACGGCGGGCCGATTGCACAACAAGGTGAATTTGATGAACGAGTTGACCAAAATCAAGAACGTGATGAAAAAGGTTTTGCCCGATGCCCCGAACGAGGTGCTGTTGGTGCTGGACGGTTCCACCGGACAGAATGCCTACGAGCAGGCGAAGCAGTTTACGCTGGCAACGGAGGTGAATGCGCTGGCGATTACGAAATTGGACGGCACCGCCAAGGGCGGGGTGGTCATCGGCATTTCAGATCAGTTCAAGATACCGGTGAAATACATCGGCATCGGGGAACAGATAGACGACTTGCAGATTTTTGACCGGGAGGCGTTTGTCGATTCGCTCTTCGGTTGAGGATGAATGTTATTCTTATCGTCTGGTAATTAACAACTTTTAGGTGCTTTTGTCCGTAAAACGAATTTATGAAAGAATAATTTTTTTAGAATATTTTTAGATATAGAAGAAAAAGGCACGTTTTTTGATATGAGGAGGAGAAAATGTAGCAGAGGGGTAAAATGTCAATCATAAAAGAATGAATATAAAAACAAAGATATTGCTTTTGCTGGGTTTGGCTTTAGGGGCATCAGCTTGTCATAAGAATGGGGCGAACGGCATCATCGAACAGGATGAAACTTGTTCCGTTTCTTTGGCTTTGAGATCTGACTATACCGTGGATGAGGTTGTCTTGACCCGTTCGGTGGAATGTCCTGCGGACGGCGATTTTGACGTTCGTATTGAAAATACCCGGGCGGAAGTGCTTCGTACATGGAAATACGAGGAATTGCCGAATATGATAAAAGTCGTGCCAGGCAGTTATAAGTTGGTGGCTTGTTATGGTAGCGATACCTTGTTGCCGGCTTTTGACACACCTTATTATTATGGAGAGACGAAGGTGACGCTGAAAGATGGGGATAATCTGGATACGATTGTAAAGACGGCTGTGGGAGCGGTGAAAGTTGCCTTGACGTTCGATGAAAGTTTTGATTTCGATTACGATGATTATTTTGTAGAGGTGAAGACGGTGGGGGATTCCCTGCACTTTGCCAAGGACGAGGAACGGGAAGGTTATTTCCTGCCGGGTGATTTAAGAATGCGTTTCGGATTGAGACCGAGAGGGCAGGAAGCCTATTACGAGTTTTATCCGCAAGCGATTAAAGCGGTAAAGGCTTCGGAGTTTTATCGGATGACCTTGAAAGCCCAAAGTGAAAACGGGGCGTTGTCGAAAATTTCAATCGTGACGGATTCAACGACTTTGGATATTCCGGTGGATGTGGAATTGCCGACATTCTTTTTGCCGAAGGCTGCGCCGAAAGTGACATTGCAGGCGGATACAACTGAGGATGGCAGGTTAGTTGCTTTGGAGGGAGAGAAAAAGGATGCAATTGTGTTGATTTCTTCAGCGGGAGGACTGACCGAGTTGAAAATCAAAGTGGACGGAGCAGCTCAAAGCCAGGGATGGCCTGCGGAAATCGATTTGATGAATGCGGATGAGGCTGTTTTGAATGCTTTAAAGGCAAAAGGAATTTCCTGGGACGAGAAAATTACGGCAGGTGGCGTAGTGAAGTCGTTGGTATGGGTGCGTTTTGACGAGGCGATTTCACAGTTGACTGCACCTTTATTGCAAATGGAATGCTCCGGACTTTCCGTTTGTGCGACAGACCGGTTCGGACAGGTGTCTGAAAGCAGGATTGCTTTGGAAACGCATCCCGTATTATTTGCCGAGGTGCCGACAGAAGCGGATATTTGGGCGAAGCGGGCGGAAATGAAAGTAAAGACCGGTGGAGTGGAAGAGACCTATATTGAATACAAATCGCCGGAAAGTGACTGGCAACGGGCTACGTTGGAAGAAATCAGCCGGGGAACGGACAAGGCGGATTATTGGGTGAAGAATCTGAATCCGAACCAAGAGTATGTTTTCCGGGCGTGTGTCGGCGATTATAAGTCCATACAGGAATTTACCTTTGTGACGGAAGAGGCGGCGCAGGTGCCGAATAGCGGGTTTGAGGATTGGCATTATACGGAGCAATCTGGAGCTTATTGGAAGATGTGGTACGTGTGCGCCTCTGGTGAAACACCTGTTTGGAATTCTTTAAATGAGAAAACGACATCGGAAGGTGGAGGGAATAAAGGAATAACTTCTTACGCTTATATTGCCAATTCCGGAACTTTGCAGACTTCAGATTCTTATAGCGGTGGTCTGGCTGCGTTGGTAAGAACTGTCGGTTGGGGAAAAGGGACAACGGCACCAGGACCTTTCTGGGACGGAAATATGAAGCGTGTAGATGCCGGATATTTATATACCGGAGAATATAGCGAAGAACCTGAAACGACTTGGAATCCCTTGACTTTCAAGTCGCGTCCGAGCAAAATCAATTATTATTACAAGTATTCTCCTGCTCATGGCAAGGAACAGAGTGATGATAAATATGTCGTAAAGGTGGTAGTTGAAAACAGGGAGAATGGAGAAGTCATAAAATTGGCTGAGACTATTTTAGAGGAAGGTGGAAGTACTGATTCTTATAGCTTGAAATCTATTCCTTTGAATTATATGGATTCTGCACATAAGGCAACCCATATTTATATTATGTTCAAATCAGGACATGTAACGGAATATAAGTATTTCCAAGTACCTCCGCGCGCTAATTTAAGTGACGGAGAGTATGTGGGTAGCCAGCTTTATATTGACGATGTAGAATTAATTTACGAGTAAATACACAAAACAAATATAACGATGAAAAAGGTATTGAACTTCGGTGGTTTATTGTTGATACTGGGTGTGTTGCTGGGTGCGTGTGGGGTTGACCCGAAGATAGAACAGCAGGCAGGTAATGAGGAGTATGGGAAGTTTCGTTTACTAAGCTTGGAAGCGTTTGGCAATTTTGAGGTGGTGATGACGAAAGCGGAGGGTGAGGCTGATGTTAATGAGGCTGATTTTTCCGTGCGGATTTATGGAAAGACATTGAGAGATGCGGTTTATGACTCAACGTGGATGCGTTATGCGGATATGCCGGAAATTTTGTCCATACCTGCCGGTTCGTATACGATAGAGGCTTGTAACGGGGAACAGAAGTCCGGTTTCAATACTCCATACTATTATGGAAGCAAGGAAATCGAGGTGGGCATTCAGGAGGTTACGGAGGCAGAGGTTGTTTGTCGCTTGGCTTGTGTGAAGGTGTCGGTTGAGTTCACCTCTTCGTTTTTAGAAAATGTGGAGGATGGTGCCTGCCTGATCACTCAGAATGACGGAGTGAGTTTGCAGTTTGATGAAAACGAAATATCGGCAGGTTATATTGCCACACCGACAGATTCCGTGTTGGCGGTGACTATTCGGGGACGTTATGTGGAGGATGGATCGGAGGTCAATAAAACCTATTATATTAACTCGGTTGCTTCGCAACAATGGCATAAGATTGCTTTGAGTGTGAATACGCAGGCTGGGATGACTACGGAAGGCATGGTTTTGGTAGACCATAGCATAACTGAAAAGGAGTCTACGGTTTTGGTACCCGGAGCCGGTGATTTGATTGACAACAATGGCGATAAGGGAAGTTGGGACGATGAACAGGAACCGACACCTCCCGTTCCGTCAGACGATGATGAATTGCCGACAATTGTAGGTAGCAATTTTAACGGAAAGGCTTTCGATGTGACAGAGCCGCTTGTGTTGACGAGCGAGGAAACAAAAAGTGTGACATTGGAGATGACTTTGACGGCAGAGAACGGAGGGTTGGAACACCTATACCTGGTCATGAATTCAACGGATGTTGTGCTGGGAGGAATATTCCAAGGTCTGACTTCAGAGGATTCGCCGTGGGATTTGTGTCATCCGGAAGGCTGGAGCGAGGCTTGTGTAGAGATTAATGACGGAATGGTAATTGTTGATCCCAATGATCCGATTAGAGGAAAGAAGAGTTTTGTTTTTTCAATCAGCAGATTTATGAGTTTATTGACCGTGCCTGATGAAGCGGAATATTATGATCATTCGTTCAAGATTACAGTAGTGGATGCCAATGGAGGGACCACTTCTCAGACTTTGGTTATACGTTGTAGCGCAGAATAAAATTCATGAAGCGGAGTTTATACATATTGTGGATTGCTTTTTTGCTTGCCGGTTGTCAGGAGGTGATTGAAGAGACGGGGGGCAAACAGGGCTGGTTGTCCGTTGAGTGTTTGACCGATAAATCGGTGGAGACTCGCGCGGGTGATGAGGCATGTTATTCGTTGGTGGTAGAGAATCCTGAGGGAGAGCAAGTGTATTCGTGTGAGGATTGCGCCTCTGTCAGTGAGCGGATTTTATTGAATGCCGGTGTTTATCGAGTGGTGGCGTCTTCGGGAAAGGATGTGGAGGCAGAATTCGAGTCGCCTTTGTATCGTGCCGAGCAGGAAATCGATTTGCAGGGAGGGCAGACCAAACAGATCGCATTGATTTGCAGCCAGGCGAATGTAAAAGTCACGGTGGATTATTCGGATGCCATCAAACGGAATTTTGAGCAATATTCCCTTCTGGTGGAAAACGGGAAAGGGAGCTTGTTGTTTGAGAAAGACGAAACGAGAGCCGGTTACCTGCGGGTAAACGAGGGAACGCTGGCCTGGAATCTGACGTTGCATAACGGACAGGAAGAGTTCCATTTGAATAAGACGATTCAGGAGGTGAAAGCGCGTCAGCACTATCATTTTACCTTTGACATCCGGGAAGACGGAGATGCGGAAGACGGGGCGTTGATGTTCGGCGTGGTGGTGGACACTACGTTGGATGTGTACAATTGGCTGTGCGAGATTGCTTTGAAGGATAAGTTCGCCATGCCGGAGATTTCACGGCTTGACGGAGGAAAGATGCGGGAGGTTTATACGGTATTGAACGAGGCGCGCGGTGCGGACATCGCTTTGCATGTGAAAGCCGAAGCGGGCATGTCGAATCTGACCGTTACGCATCATTCGGATGCTGTGAAAGCGTTGGGCGTGCCTGAAAAATTCGTGCTGACGGGTATGGCATCGGAGGTGAAAACGGCGGTGAATGCTGCCGGTATTACGTGGACGCCGGAAGACGTGTCGGACAAGCAGGAGGCGAATATTGATTTCAGCGCTTTGGCGAACCGTTTGCCGTTGGGCGACTATGAATTTTATGTGAGTGTTTACGATGCTGCTTGTCATCTGGTGAATGATACGCTTCGTATAGCTGTCATTCCGGATATCGACCATATCGCCGACGACGTGAACGTCATGGACGTGTGGGCGAAGTTTGCGACCATACGGGGACGGTGGTACACGCTTACCCGACCAGAAGGAATGGCGTTGGAGTACAGTGTTGATAGAAGCCAGTGGATGCAAGCCACGACATTGAGTTTCAATGAAGAGACAAAGACCTTTTCGGCTTCCCTGACCGGACTCGAACCGGCTACCACCTATTATTATCGGACAACTTCTACGGAAAGTGGAGCCTCTGAGACGATTCGGAAGTTCACTACGGAAAGAGCGGAGCAAGTTGCCTATATGAATTTTGATGATTGGTATAAAGACGGTAAGGCGCCCGTGGTTGGAATTTCAGGTCAGCCCGTGATTTGGGATTCCGGAAACAAGGGAGGTGCATCCTTTAGTATTATCCCAACCAATGAAACATCCGATGCGGTTAGTGGGAAAGCGGTGAAAATGGAGTCCCAATATGCTGTGGTTAAGTTTGCTGCGGGTAATATTTATACCGGAAGTTACGGAGGTTCAGACGGAATGACAGATGTTAAACTGAATTTCGGTACGCCTTACGAATGCCGTCCGACGACTTTGAGTGGATATTTCAAATATACGCCTGGAACGATTAACAGAACAAAATCTCCTTATGACGGACTGAATGGGAAAACGGATACCTGTGCGATTTATATTGCTTTGTGTGATTGGGACAAGCCTTTTGAGGCTCGCTCAAAAGATTTGCACTACCCGAATTATGCAACTGATCCGGGCGTGATCGCCTACGGTTCTTTTTCGACAGCGGAGACGGTGTCGGAGTACCGTAAGTTTACGATTAAATTGGATTACCGTGACCCTTCTCGCAAGCCGAAATATATTGTGATTGTCGCTTCCGCCAGCAAGTATGGAGATTATTTTACGGGTAGCGAAAAGAGCGTCATGTGGATAGACGAATTTGAATTGGGCTTCGATCCGGTTGAATAGTAATATGGGAGGGTGTGCCGGACATTAGGGCATCCTCGGTTAAATAGGTGATTATGAATAGAGGTACGCTTTGTGGGTTGGGAATGGCCATTTTGTTGAGTTTGTCTGTGGCAAACGCAATGGCGAAGGAGCGTGTCAGATTCGAGCGGGGTATCATTAAGCGTACCTTTGTTCCGAAGGGACAATGGTTTTTCGGCGGAACCTGTTCGTATGGTGAAATGAGCCAGGAAAATTACAAGTTTTTGGTGTTGAAGGACTGGAGTGGAAACGGCTACCAGTTGTCAATCAAGCCTTTTTTTGGTTATATGGTGGCGAACGATTTGGGGGTGGGAATGAATTTGGCTTATGAGCGTTCGTTGTTTAAAATAGATAAGTTGAACATTCATCTGAATGAGGACTTAAATTTTGAGATATCCGATTATTATATTTTAGAGCATGTTTATACGGCGTCGGCGTTTGCTCGTTTGTTCATGAACATTGAGGAGAGCAAGCGTTTCGGGCTGTTCAATGACGTGAAATTGATGTGCGGTGGCGGACAGGGAAAGTACATCAACGGGGAAGGCGATGAGTTGGAAGGAACTTATCAGACGATTTTCAAATTGGGATTGGTTTATTCGCCGGGCATTGCGGTATTCATCAACGACTATGCGGCGGTGGAGGCTTCAGTGGGGGTTTTAGGTTTACAGATGAAACAGATTGACCAGAAGACGAACAATGTACATTCGGGGTCGTTTAAGACCAGTTCCGCTAATTTTAAGATTGATTTGTTTTCGATAGGTTTGGGGGTTTCAATTTATTTGTAGGCAATGAAGCGGATAATTGCAGGAATATTGTGGATATTGTCCGGAGGGTGCATATTGAACGATGTGCCTAATCCGGTGATATACGGGAATGTGACGAAAATCGAGTTTGATGGTCAGGAAAGTAGTGTAATTAATACCAAAACACGCACCATTGAACTGACTTTGAGCGATATGGTGGATATTTACGGAGTGCGTTTGAATGTATTGGAATTGTCGGCAGATCCGGCGCGGGCGCAGGAGGTATTTGTGGAGGCAAAAGCAACGATTGCGCCGGATACGGTGATTGACTTGTCAAAGCCTTTCTGTTTCAAAGTGCGGACATATCAGGAATACGAATGGACAATTATAGCGGAGCAGCCGATTGACCGCTACTTTACGTTGGATCCTGAAGTTCAGGTCGGTGATGAGGTGATTAATGTTCAGGAGCGACAGGTCACTGTATTTGTAAAACCAGATCAGAGTCTGTCGGATATTTGGGTTGAGGACTATTGTTTGGGTTCCTCCATTGCGACGTATGACCCTGACCCGTATGATTTGACTGATTTCACGAAGCAACAAGTGATCAACGTGACTTGTTTCGGACGTACGGAAGAATGGAAAATTGTGGTGCTAACTAAAGACGAAGAGGAAGGGGAAATCTTGGTGGACGCTTGGGCTAAATTTGCGAATGTGAGTGCACGGATTCCCTCGGGGGTGAATGGGACTCCGGCTTTTGAATATAAACAGGATGGGCGGAAAAACTGGACGCGTGTCGAGGCGGAAGTTTCCGGGCAGGAATGCAAGGCAAAGCTGGAAGGTTTGACGCCTAATAAAAAATATGCCGTAAGATGTGTTGTGGGGGATAATGTAGGCGAGGAAGTAACGTTTTCGACAGAACGGGCGGAACAAGTTCCCTATAGTAATTTTGATACGTGGTATATGCGTGTCAAGAATAAAAATGAGTATGGTACGCCTGGAATTGATGGTGTGGAGTATTGGAGTACTAGCAATGAAGGAGGAGCTTCTTTTAATTCAATTCCGACCAAGGAAGAGAAAAGCGACAAGGTAAAAGGTTCCGCTTGCAGGTTGACTTCAGAATATGCGGTGATGAAATTTGCTGCCGGCAGTGTATATACTGGTAAGTTTGGTGAAGTGTCAGGTACGAATGCCGACTTGTATTTTGGGATACCATATACTTGCCGTCCGACCAAGTTGAAGGGATATTACAAATACAACGGGGCAGAGGTGAATAGAGTACCGAAAGATGGGTCTTTTGACCATTTGAAGGGGTTGAAGGACAGTTGTCATATTCTCATTGCATTGTGTGATTGGAAAGAGGCTTTCCATGCCTTTCCGCCGGATGAGTTGGCGGATTACAGTCGGAACAATCGGGAGGTATTGGCTTACGGGGAATTGAAAGATAGTCGTGATATGGACTCTTATGAGCCGTTTACGATAGATATCGAGTGGCGGGATACAACTCGCAAGCCTACTTACATTGTCATTGTTGCCTCTTCGAGCAAGTATGGCGATTATTTTGCAGGCGGAGAGGGGAGTACGTTGTTCATTGACGAGTTTGAATTAGGGTTCGATTGAATTTTCCTGCCTTTGGGACGGTATGTTAAATCGTTGGACGATACGTGTTAAAGGAATGTGGCGAGCAGTGGCG
>CAYNXE010000086.1:3253-9169 GCA_964400995.1 uncultured Odoribacter sp. | reverse complement strand
GTATTGCACCACAAGATGCAGTCCTTTTTCTGGACGGGAGTTTATGTTTTGCAGGACGATGAACTGATTGTCCGTTCCTATCAGGGGCCGGTGGCGTGTCAGAAATTGCGGCATCACACCGGGGTATGCTGGGCGGCCGTAAATGCCGGAGAGACGGTCATCGTTCCGGATGTTGAGCAATTTCCCGGACACATTGCCTGCAACAGCAAGTCCAGAAGCGAGATTGTCGTACCGATCAGGGATAGGGCGGGACAAGTGTTTGCCTGCCTTGATGTTGACAGCGACCAGTTGAATGCTTTCGACCGGGAGGACGAAGCGGGATTGCAAAAGATTTTGTCTTTGCTTTATGCTTCGTTCGTGGAATAGGACGGCTCTGGACGCAAAAAAAGCGGAAATGTTTTTGATATTTTGAGATACATCTCTATCTTAGTGCTTTAAAGAAGAAATAATAATGATTAAATATTAAATTTAGGTTTATGAGGAAAATGATATTGTTATTGTTCAGTGCGTTACTGTCACTGACTGTTTTTGCACAGACGCCTGGTGCAGCCGAAAAGAATGCGGGAAATGCGGCCTGGAAGGCAAAAAATTATGCAGAGGCTTTCAAGAATTTCGAGGCTTATCTGAAAGCGGTTGATTTCAAAGACAATGCCTATTTGTACAATGCGGCTGCAGCTGCGGCAAAAGCAAAGTTATATGCCGACGCCGTGAAATATTACGATATGGCTATCCAGGCAAAATACAAAATAGCCGGTTCTTACCAGGGAAAAGCTGTTGTGCTTCGCGATCAGAAAAAGACGGCGGAGATGCTTGCCACCTTGCAGGAGGGCATGAAGGCCGTTTCGGCTCCCAACAACCAGAAACTGGAAAACATGTATGCGACTTATTACATGAAAGAGGGACAAAAGTTCCAGAAGGCAGGTAATGAGGCCAAGGCTGCGGAAGCCTATCGCATGATTACCGATATGAACAACAAGAGTTTTAAAGTGCAGGGATTTTTGAGTCTCGGAACGCTGTATTTCAACAGCGGAGCCCAGATTTTGCAGGAGGTTAATCCGCTTGCCAATACGGACAAGGCGAAATATGAGGCTGGCAAGACAAAAGCCATGGACAAATTCAAGCAAGCGAAAAGTTTCGTTGTGAAAGCCCAGGGCATAGAGCCTGCCAATCCGGACGTGAAAGACCTGTTGTCCCAATTGAACGAGGCGATGAAGTAAATGATTTCTTCATATCATAAAAAAACGGAGTCTTTCGGCTCCGTTTTTTATTTGTCCCCTGGGGGAGAGTTATTTTTTAATCTCTATACCCATGTTCTTGTATTCCCGGATAAGCATATCCGTTAATTGCTCGATGTCCAGTTTCTTGGCGATGATCTTCTTGTCTTTGTCCAGCAGGTAGAACATCGGTGTGGATTCGATGTGGTAATAGATTCTGAAATTGGTTTGGTTCTGCGGGTCCCAGCAATTGATAAAGTCAAACAGGTCGTGTTCCGTCACGAACTTTTCCCATTTGTCCTTGTCATTTTGCGTGTGTACGGCAAAAACCTTGAAGCCATAGGGCTTGAACTTGTCGAACAGTTGGGATTTGATGAGCGGCACCTGTTTTTTGCAGTGTCCGCAGTCCGATTCCCAGAACAGCAGAAGCGTAAACGGAGCTTCCGTTTCGTACAGGCTTACCCATTCGCCGTCCATGGTGGGTAGTTTTAATTCCTGTGCCTTCATGCCCACCAGGTTATACTGGGTGAGGATGACCTCCCGTTCGATTTTCTCGCGGGTTTCCTTGTCTATCCAGTTGGCTTGACCGGACAGGTAATATTTTTTGGACAGGTAGACGAATGCGGCATCCATGCCCATGATTTTGCTCTCCAGGGAGAAATTGAAACAATAGCTGACTAAATACCGGAACATGGGTTTGCAACCTCTGGCTTTTTCGATGATGTTGACGGATTCTTTGTAAACGGTATCCGGGTGCATCAAAATCATGTTGTTGAAATAGTCGTCCAGTTTACTTTTGAAGATGGGCGTGCGAATCAACGTACTGTCTTTGAAGTTGGTATGATCCCAGTAGTGGTTTTTGTTGTAGAAATAGGCTTTTCTCCGGATTTCCATGTCCCGGTCCTTGGTTCCTTCGGGAACTTCCTTCGAGAAGTCGGGAATGGCGGGGGATAGGGTAAAGTCGGCGAATGTGGCGAGCGCGCTTCCCGGGTATTGCTTGCAGATGTTGGCAATGTAGCTCCGCACTTCCTGGTCTGCTTCGTTAAAAAGGTCCGTATATTTTTTCTTTGTTTCGGGCGAGTTTTTGTCGGGTTCCTTGTTCAGTGCCTCGCTCAACTTTTTGGTCTTTTGGTTCTGGCTGACCATGAATTTCTGGAAATCCAGAAAAGCCGTGTTTTCTGTTGAACCTGTGAAGCGCAGGTTTTCCAGCACGTTCAGCGTATCGCACTGGAGGGAGAAATTCTGATTGTCTCCGATAATCAGGTCAAAGTAATTGCTTGGAGAAAAAAGAATCAGATACATGCCTTTTGCCAGTTTCCTGTTCGTTTTCCTGAATGCGCCACTTCCTCCGGCGTCCAGCTTTGCCGTGTCGACGGAGTATACTTTCCCTTCAAAATAGTTTGCCAGGATGACTTCTTTATTGGGCAATTGAGGGATAGTTACTTTAATGTTATATCCCTGTGCACAAACGGCACCGACTTGCAACATGAAGCTGCTGACGAGTAAAAGAAATAACTTTTTCATGTTTACACCTCTTTTTTATAGCATACACGTATTTGAGACGGAGTGATTTCCGTTTTAATTGCGGTAATAACTCCGGATGATATTTCCTGCTTGCTCGAAACCTAACCGGGAGGCGATTTCGAGGTCCTTCAGGGCTTCGTCCGCCTGTGACAATGCCATTTTGGCAATGCCCCTGTTGTAATAGGCTTTGGCGCTGGACGGGTCTATGGCGAGCGCTTGAGTATAATCTTCGATGGCGTTCTGGTGGTAGCCTTTTTTCTGAAGAACCACCCCCCGGTTGAAATACAGGGCGCTGGAGTTCAGTCCGAATTCCTTGGCCTTGATGACATCCATTTCCATATTTTTCCCCATATCCAAGGCTCTGGTATAATCTTCCAGGGCGCCGTCCAGATCGTCCATCCGGAAACGGGCGATGCCTCGGTAGTGGTATGCCAGTATGAAATCCGGCCGTAATTTTATCGTTTCCGAGTAATCTTTAATCGCATTGGCATACAATCCCAGATTTTCATATATCACGCCCCGGTTGAAATAAGAATTCGCATGGTCGGGAAAATTGGTCAGGATGTAATTGAGATCATTCAGGGCTTCCTTGTATTGACGGGTATTGGCATACGAAACCGACCGGTTGTAGTAGGCAGGATACCAGTCGGCATCTTCGTTGATGATTCGACTGAATTCCACGATAGCCTGTTCGTAATGGTTTTGCTTCATGTGTTCCAATCCTCTCTTGTTGGCTTGCTTTATTTTGGTGGTGCAAGCGGACAAGAGGATGGTCGCTATAATCAATAGTTGATATTTCATCGAATGAGCCTTCAAACTTTTCTGTTTTTCTTTTCGGAAAATAATCCGTTCAACTGACAAAGTTAGCGAATTGCACCGATAAATTAAAGTTTTGCCTGTTTTTTTTCATGCCCGCTGAAAAGAATGAGTCCGGGCGGGCTTATTTTCGGGTTTGGTCGTACAATTGACGGCTTAAGTCCGTGCGTCCCAGTTGTTTCAGCGTGTTCAATATGGATTGTCTGAATTCTTTTTTGTACCAGAAAAAGAACATGTTCTGTCGTTTTTTTTCTTCCGGTGTTTTGGCTGTTTTGATTTTTTTCAGCGAATAGGGGTGGAATCCGGTGTAGTATATGGTTGTCGCCACCGTCATCGGGGTCGGCGTAAAGTCCTGCACCTGTTCCAAGTGAAAATGAAGCTGTTTGGTGGCGACGGCAAGTTCTGCCATGTCTTCCGGCTTGCATCCGGGATGTGACGAGATAAAATAGGGAATGATTTGTTGGTTTAGCTTGTATTTGTTGTTTATTTCGTCAAAGATTTGTTTCAATCGGCGGAACAGCTGGAACGAGGGTTTGCGCATGATTTGCAGAACTTGGTCGGCAGAATGTTCCGGTGCGACTTTGAACCTGCCGGAAACGTGATGCCGGATGACGGTTTCCAGGTAGTTCCTGTTGATTTGGTTCACGGTTTTGTCTTTGGTGTCGTGTAGGCACAGATCGTATCGGATGCCCGAACCGATGAAGCAATGTTTGATTGCCGGATGTTTCCGGGCGGCTTCGTAGAGGTGCAGCAGGGCGGAGTGATTGGTATTCAGGTTTTTGCAGACCGTCGGATAGGCGCAGGACGCCCGTTTGCATTGCCGGCAGATTTCCGGATGTTTGCCTTGCATGCCGTACATATTGGCGGAAGGGCCTCCGAGGTCGCTGACGGTTCCGCTGAAATCCGGCATCCGGGCGATTTGGTCCAGTTCCTGGAGAATGGACTGTTCCGAGCGGGAAACGATGAATTTTCCCTGGTGTGCCGATATGGTGCAAAAGGCGCAGCCGCCGAAACATCCGCGGTGCATCGTGACGGAATGCCGAATCATGTTGTATGCCGGTATCTCTTTGCCCTTGTACCGGGGGTGGGGAAGCCGGGTGAAAGGCAGGGCGTAGACAGCATCCAGTTCTTGGGTTGTCATCGGGGGATAGGGCGGATTGACGATAATCTGCCGGCTGCCGATGTGCTGGATTAATCGTGCTGCTTCCAGGCTGTTGGATTCTTCTTCGATGTGCCTGAAGTTTTCGGCGTGTTTTTTCTTGTCTGCCAGGCAGGTTTCGTGCGAATGCAGCAGAATCGTCTTCCATTTCTTGTTGGTGGCGATGTTTTCTCCTTGCTTGCGGAGTACCACGGTTTGGGGAATGTTGGTCAGCGACCGGAAAGGAATCCCTTTCCGCAGCATTTGGCAAATATCCGTCAGCGGTTTTTCGCCCATGCCGTAAACCAGCAGGTCCGCCTGGCTTTCAAGCAAAATGGAAGGTTTCAGTTCGTCTTTCCAGTAATCGTAATGGGTGATTCTTCGCAGGGAAGCCTCTATGCCTCCGATGATGACAGGTACTTCCGGGAACAATTGCTTTAAGATGCGGGAATAGACGATGGTGGGCATATCCGGACGCGCTCCGGCACGTGCTCCGGGCGTATAGGCGTCATCGGACCGTTTCCGTTTGGCTGCGGTGTAGTGATTGACCATGGAGTCCATCGAACCTGCCGAAATGCCGAAAAACAGGCGGGGAACGCCTAATTTCTTGAAGTCGCGCAAGTCGTCCTGCCAATTGGGCTGGGGAACGATAGCCACTTTCAAGCCGAGGGATTCGAGCAGCCTGCCGATGACCGCCGCACCAAAGGAGGGGTGGTCAACGTAGGCGTCGCCTGAGAATAGAATCACGTCGAGGCAATCCCAGCCCCTTTCTTTGACCTCTTTGGCGGAGGTCGGCAGCCATTGTCCTTGCTTTTCTGTATTCATTCTGCGGGAATATACGGCAAAGATAGCTATTTTTTGTACCTTTGTGTTCTTGAAGAAAAATTAGTTGTTTGCGAATGGGTGTATGAAAAAGGTCAATGTAATCAGTTTGGGGTGTTCCAAGAATCTGGTGGACAGTGAAATGTTGCTGAAACAATTGGCTCATGCCGGATATGCGACCGAAGCGGACGTGGAAAATTCGGATGCCGACGTGGTCATCGTGAATACCTGCGGTTTCATCGGTGACGCGAAAGAAGAGTCGGTCAATACCATCTTGGAACAGGTGGAACGCAAAAAGGAGGGATATATCCGGCAGTTGTATGTGATTGGTTGTTTGTCACAGCGTTATGGCACAGAACTTAAAGCGGAGATACCGGAGGTGGATGCTTTTTTCGGGAAATT
>CAYNXE010000086.1:0-3153 GCA_964400995.1 uncultured Odoribacter sp. | reverse complement strand
GGAAGTGCCGGGCATTTTTATCCGGACGACCTTGATGACCGGTCATCCCGGCGAGACGCAGGAGGATTTTGAGGAACTTTGCGCGTTTGTCCGGGAAATGAAGTTTGAGCGTCTGGGGGTATTTCCGTATTCGCACGAGGAGGACACGTATTGCGACAAGCATTATGCGGACGATGTTCCGGAGGAGGTGAAAAAGGAGCGGGCGGAACGGATTATGGAGATTCAGGCGGAAATATCCCGGTCGGTCAACGCCTCTTTGGTCGGAAAGAGGGTGAAGGTTTTGATTGACCGCCGGGAAGAGGCTTATTATGTCGGACGGACTGAACACGATTCTCCGGATGTGGACCCGGAGGTTTTGATAAGTAGTGACAAGCCACTGAAAATCGGGACGTTTTACGAAGTTGAAATGGTGGATTCCGATGATTACGACCTGTATGCCCGGGTGGAATGATAAATGATTTAAAATAAAATAAGGATGAAAACGATGAAATGGATGATGTTTGTCCTGCTGCTTGTATTGGCAGGGTGCAAAGGCAAGGAGGATGCCTTGAAGTTGTTGAAAGAGCGTGAGTGGCAGTTGAAAGCCATGCAGATGAACGGTGAGGCGGTGACCTATCCGTCGGAATTGCCGGTATTGTTGTTTAGTGACAGTACCGCTGTCTATGGCACCGCAGGTTGCAACCACTTTTTCGGGGAATATGAAGCCGATGCGGAGGGGAATGTGACCGTCCGGCCGGGAGGCGCCACGATGATGTCCTGTCCGGATTTGGAGTTTGAGGATAACTACCTGAAAGCGCTGTCGCAGGTGAAGCATTTCCAGATAGCCGACGGGGAACTGACCTTGAAGGATGCCGCCGGAAACCTGCGGATGATCTACGTTTTGCCGGATTCGGACGAGAAACAGAAGTAGCAAAAAACGGGTGCAAATAGCGGGTGACGGCAGGAAATTATGGCTCGTTTTTTTGCGGTATTTTGAGGAAAAATGCTTATATTTGCACGTTTTGTGAAAGAATCAATTAAAATTAAATATGAGCGAAGAGATAGAGAAAACAGAACGAGAGTATTCTGCGGACAGTATTCAGGTACTGGAAGGCTTGGAAGCTGTCAGGATGCGTCCCTCCATGTATATCGGGGATGTGAACATAAAGGGTTTGCATCATTTGGTGTATGAAGTGGTGGACAACTCCATTGACGAGGCGCTAGCAGGTTATTGTAACGACATACAGGTTACGATTCACGAGGATAACTCGATTTCAGTACAGGACAACGGACGAGGCATCCCGACGGCACGGCATTCCAAAGAGAACAAGTCGGCTTTGGAAGTGGTCATGACGGTACTGCACGCAGGAGGTAAATTTGACAAGGATTCTTATAAGGTATCCGGTGGTTTGCACGGCGTGGGTGTATCTTGCGTTAATGCCCTGTCAACGACTCTGACGGCGGAAATCTGCCGGGAGGGTAAGGTGTGGCGTCAGGTTTACCACAAAGGGATTCCGGAGGGCGATGTCGCCGTTATCGGCGAAACGGACCGTACCGGCACGATGATTACCTTTAAGCCGGACGATACCATTTTCTATGTGACGGAATACAGTTATGACATATTGGCTACCCGTTTGCGGGAACTGGCTTATTTGAACAAAGGCATCCGCTTGTCTATCACGGACAAGCGCGATTTGGATGCTGAGACCAAGGAACCCCGCCACGAGGTGTTCTATTCCGAATTCGGTTTGCGGGAATTTGTGGAATATCTGGATGAAAGCCGTGAAAAGCTGATTGAAAACACCATTGATATGACCACGGAAAAGAGCGGGGTACCCATTGAGGTTGCCTTGCATTACAATACCGGATTCTCCGAGAATGTTTTCTCTTACGTGAACAATATCCATACCATCGAGGGCGGTACGCACCTTTCCGGTTTTAAGCGGGCTCTGACCACGACGCTGAAGAATTATGCGGATGCGCACGGTATGCTCACCAAACTGAAGTTTGACATCAACAGCGATGATTTCCGGGAAGGATTGACCGCTGTGATTTCCGTCAAGGTGGCGGAACCCCAGTTTGAGGGACAGACCAAGACAAAGTTGGGAAACACCGAAGTGGGAACGGCAGTGGCGCAGGCGGTTTCTTCCCTGTTGGAGAATTATCTGGAAGAGAACCCGAAGGAAGCGAAAGCTATCGTGGACAAGGTGATATTGGCGGCAACGGCACGGCATGCGGCACGCAAGGCAAGGGAATTGGTGCAGCGCAAGACGGTGTTGAGCGGTTCCGGACTGCCGGGCAAGTTGGCGGACTGTTCCGACAATGACCCTGCCAATTGCGAGATTTTCTTGGTAGAGGGAGACTCCGCAGGAGGTACGGCGAAGCAGGGACGTGACCGCCGTTTCCAGGCCATTCTGCCTTTGCGCGGTAAGATTCTGAATGTGGAGAAAGCGATGCTTCACCGGGTGTTTGAAAGCGAGGAAATCAAGATTATTTTCCAGGCGTTGGGCATTACTATCGGTACGCAGGAAGACAGCAAAGCCGTGAATCTGGAGAAATTGCGTTATCACAAGATTATCATCATGGCGGATGCCGACGTCGACGGGGCCCATATTGCCACCTTGATTATGACGTTGTTCTTCCGGTTTATGCGTCCGGTCATCGAGAACGGTTATTTGTACATAGCGACTCCGCCGTTGTATTCCGTGAAGAAAGGAAATAAGGAGCAGCGGTATTGCTGGACGGACAAGGAACTGGAGCAACTGGTCAACGAAATGAGCAACGGCAGAGGAGATGCCGGATTGCATATTCAGCGTTACAAAGGTTTGGGTGAGATGAGCAAGGAGCAGTTGTGGGATACCACGATGTCTCCGGAGAACCGGATTCTGCGACAGGTTTCCATTGAGAATGCGGCGGAAGCGGATCGGATTTTCTCCATGCTGATGGGAGACGATGTGCCGCCCAGAAGGCAGTTCATCGAGCAGAATGCGACTTATGCGATGATTGATACTTAATAAAGAAGAGTGCTTCGGCACTCTTTTTTAGTTTATTGGGCGACTGCCCGTGTGACGGAATTTGATTGGAAGATTGAAATATGAAAATTGCAGTATTTTGTGCTTCTGCCGATGTCGCTCCGGTTTATGTGGAGGCTGCCCGGCAATTGGGCGAGCAGAT